>CALRNG020000459.1:0-3499 GCA_943369495.1 Rhizobium sp. Q54 | reverse complement strand
TGAGCTGCTGCATTGCGCATCGCTGGTCCATGACGACATGCCGTGCTTCGACAATGCGGCAACCCGCCGGGGCCAGACATCGGTGCATGCGGAGTTTGGCGAGGAAATCGCCCTGCTGGTCGGCGACGGGCTGATCGTGGCGGCGTTCGAGACGGTGGCGCGGGAGACGATGCACGCCCCCCGGCTGACCGCACCGCTGATCGCCACCATCGCCAAGGCTGTCGGCTCCCCCTATGGGCTTGTCGCGGGTCAGGCCTGGGAGGCGGAGCCGAACATCGACATCAACCAGTATCACCGCGCCAAGACGGCCTCACTTTTCGCCGGCGCCGTTTCCGCCGGTGCGGTGGCCGCAGGCGGTAATCCGCAGGATTGGCTGACACTGGCCGACGCGCTCGGCTCCGCCTATCAGGTGGCCGATGATCTGTATGACACGTTGGGTGCCACGGGCAGCATGGGCAAACCCGCTGGCCAGGATGGGCGCAACGGCAAACCCAACATCGTCGCGGCGATGGGCATACCTAAGGCGCTTCAGCATCTGCGGACCCTGGTGGAAACAGCCGCCGACAGCGTGCCGGATTGTGCGGGGCGCGAGCCGTTCCGTGCCATGATCCTCAATGAGGCGACGCGGCTGATGCCGAAAACCCTGTCTGTCAGCGCCGCCTGACACGGGGCATGACAGCGCGCGCCCCAGAAGCCGACGACAGGTCGTTTTCCCTGCGATTGCGATTATGGCGCAACCGGCTGGTGGCCACGCCTTTATTCCGCCGATGGATCGCCCGCTTGCCGCTGCTGCGCACTGTCAGCAACGCCAAGGCCAATGCGCTGTTTCGCCTGACCGGTGGTTTCATTTTCTCGCAGGTGCTGTTGGCCGGGGTGCGGCTTGGCCTGTACAGGGTGCTGCAGGGCGAGGCGATGACGACAGCCTCCCTCGCCAACCAACTGGCCATACCCGAAGAACGGCTGCGCATTCTGCTGCGGGCCAACGCCGCCCTGGACCTGCTGATCGAAATCCGGCCTGACCTGTGGGTGCTGGCTGATGGCGGCGTGATCCTGGCTGCCGATCGGGGTCTGGACGCCATGGTGCGCCACCATGCCATGCTCTATCGCGATCTGATTGATCCTGAAATCCTGCTGCGCACACCCGGCACGCAGACGGAGCTGCGTCAGTACTGGGCCTATGTGCGGGACATGGGGGCGGACGGGCCAAAGCCCGCCGAGGTGGAAGGCTATTCCACCTTGATGCGCGAGAGCCAGTCCATGATGGCCGATTGCATCCTGGCCAGCCATGATTTCAGTCAGTATCGCGTGCTGCTGGATGTCGGCGGCGGGGATGGCGCCTTTCTGGCTGCGGCCGCCGACGCCCATCCCGACCTTGAATTGCGACTGTTCGACCTGCCCGCCGTGGCTGTGCGCGCAGCAGGGCACCTGGATGCCCTGGGCTTGGGCGCGCGGACCCGTGTTCAAGGCGGCGACTTCAGCCAGGATCAAGTGCCCAATGAGGCCGACTGCGTGACCCTGGTCCGGATTCTCTGCGACCACGACGATTCGCGGGTGGAAACCATCCTGGCCAATCTTCACCGATCCCTGCGGCCCGGAACCACACTGATGGTCGCGGAGGCCATGAATGGGCAGAGCGAAGGGGCGCGGCTGTCAGCCGCCTATTTCGGCATTTACTTCCTGACCATGGGGTCAGGACGGTGCCGCAGCGCGCGTGAAATCGCAGATTTCCTGTCGGCAGCCGGGTTCCAGTCAACCCGTATCATCACAACGCCGAACCCGCTGATCGCCACTATCGTGACCGCCCGGCGGTAGGCTTCAGCCTCTGTAACTAAAAAAGTGTAAATATTAATTGACAGTCTATGGTGTCAACTTAATATGACATCTGCGTCATCGGACTGCTCACCCTGGGAAAGGCCCCGGAATGTACGCGACGGCTGTGGTATTCGAGAGACCGGGAGAGGTCGCCATTCGGCGGCTGGCTCTCCACGCTCCAGGCCCCGGCGATGTCGTGGTCGAAACGGTTGCCAGCGGTGTTTCCACCGGCACCGAAAAGATGCTGTATCAGGGCACCATGCCCCGGTTTCCCGGCCTTTCATATCCACTGGTCCCCGGCTACGAGACGGTGGGCCGGGTGATCCAGGCGGGTGCGGAGTCCGGCCACAAGCTGGGGGCAATTGTCTTCGTGCCGGGCGCCAGCTGCTATGCCGATGCGGCGGGCCTGTTCGGGGCCAGCGCTTCCACCCTGGTCGTGCCCGGCGCCCGGGTGTTCGAGATTGGTTCGGCCTTGCAGGATAACGGTGTGCTGCTGGCCCTGGCAGCAACGGCGCACCACGCCGTGCGACGCGCCCAGGGGCCTGTCGGTTTGGTTGTGGGCCATGGCGTGCTGGGGCGGTTGATCGCCCGCATGGTGATGGCCCTGGATTTTGCCGCACCGGTCGTGTGGGAAACCGCCGCCGCCCGTCGCATCGGCGCCAACGGTTACCAGGTGATGCATCCGGGCGAGGATGGCGACACGCGCTACGGCACCGCCATTGATGCCAGCGGCGATGCCACGGCCATCGACAGCATCATCACCCGCCTGCGCAAGCCGGCGGAACTGATCCTGGCCGGCTTCTATGGAGAGCGGGTCGGTTACGCCTTCGCGCCGGCCTTCATGCGGGAACTGACCCTGTCCATCGCGGCAGAATTCCGTCCCGAAGACGTTTCCGCCGTCATTCGCCTGGTGGAAACCGGGCGCCTGTCCCTCGACGGGCTGCTGACCCATCGGTCCACACCGGACCAGGCGTCATCGGCCTACGCCACTGCGTTCAACGACCTCGGCTGCCTGAAAATGGTGATCGATTGGAGGAAAGCCGCATGAGCCTTGATCTGGACGTCCGCAGCAGCCCGAAGACCATGAGCAAGCGCCTGCGGGAGGAGGCGGCCATCGAACCCGATGCGCCGCATGTCGGCAAGGTCACCAAGGAAACCCAGATCATCGCCATTTATGGCAAAGGCGGGATCGGCAAGAGCTTCACGCTGGCCAACCTATCCTACATGCTGGCGCAGCTGGGCAAGAAGGTGCTGCTGATCGGCTGCGATCCGAAAAGCGATACGACCTCGCTGCTGTTCGGCGGTCGCGCCTGCCCCACCATCATCCAGACGGCGTCGCGCCGCAAGGATGCGGGCCAGGAAGTCTCCATCTCCGATGTCTGCTTCAAGCGCGATGGCGTCTTCGCCATGGAACTGGGCGGGCCGGAAGTGGGCCGTGGCTGTGGCGGTCGTGGCATTATCCACGGGTTTGAAACCCTGGAGAAGCTGGGTTTCCACGAATGGGACTTCGACTTCATCCTGCTGGATTTCTTAGGCGATGTGGTCTGCGGCGGCTTCGGCCTGCCGATCGCCCGCGACATGTGCCAGAAGGTCGTGGTGGTCGGGTCAAATGATCTGCAATCGCTGTATGTCGCCAATAATGTCTGCTCGGCGGTGAAATATTTCCGCAATCTTGGCGGCAATGTCG
>CALRNG020000458.1:0-3505 GCA_943369495.1 Rhizobium sp. Q54 | reverse complement strand
TACCGGGTCTTGCGACCCTGCACTGCCCCAGTTGACTACAAGGCGTCGATGGCGGCAACCACCCGATCAATCATGCCGGGTATTTTCAGGGCATTTGTGCGCGCATCGGCATAGTCGCCCTGCTTCAGGGCGCGTTCAATATCATCCGCCAGGGCGCCCAGGGCGGGGGCTCCGCCATTCTTGGCGACGCCGGCCAGAGCATGAATGCCGCGCCGTGCGGCTTCCATATTGTCGGCGGCAAAGCCCGCCTCCGCCTCGGCCTGCAGCGATTTCAGCGAACTGGTGAACTCCGCTAGGAACCCGCGGGCATCACCGTCCAGACCGCCGAAAAGATCGATGGTCATGGTGGGATCGAAGATCGCCGCGTCTGCCGGGGCCGCTGCCATCGGTGCTGCCTGTGCCTCTGTGCCCAGCCAGCGCGACAGGCAGCGTTCCAGCTGCGTCAGGTCCAGCGGCTTGGACAGGAAATCATCCATACCGGCATTGATGCAGCGCTGGTCCTCACCCGCCATGGCATTGGCCGTCAGGGCAACGATGGGAAGGCGGGGCAGGCCGCGCTCGGCCTCCTGCGCCCGGATGGAGGCGGTCAGTTCATACCCGTCCATCACCGGCATGTTGCAGTCTGTCAGCAGCAGCCCATGTTGACCGGGACGCCAGGCGGCCAGTGCAGCCGCCCCATCGGCATGGATTTCGACCGCGAATCCAAGGATGGACAGCTGCCGGCTGATGACCAACTGGTTCACCCGCTGATCCTCCGCCACCAGAATCAGCCGTCCCTGAGCCGCCGCCTCTTCCGGCGTGGGGGCGATGATGGCGGCGCGTGGGGCGGAGCTGGCGACCGGTGTGCCGCCGGCCAGACGGTTTCCGGCGACGGCAATGGCCCGGAACAGGGCCGACCGGCGCAGGGGGCGTGCTACCAGCTGCGTTCCCGCCGGAATATCGCCCGACCGCCGCGAATCCGCATCGGCGATCACGATGGCGGGCAGGGGGCCTGCCGGTACCGGCCAGGGCGCGCCGCTGCGCCCGGCACAGATCATCAGGTCCACCGACGGCGCGCCCGCATCCATCGGCACCGCGCCCGCATTCACCAGATAGGCGCTGACCGTCTGCGCCAGTTCCGGTTCGGCGATGTCGAGGGCGACATGCAGGCCGGCAATATCGACCCCACCGGTTGGATCGGGCATGTCCTGCGTTGATACATCCAGGTCCAGCGTGAACCAGAAGGTGGAGCCATGGCCCGGCACGCTGTCCAGCCCGATATGGCCCTTCATCAGATCGATCAGGCGGTGGCTGATCGACAGGCCCAGGCCCGTGCCGCCGAACCGGCGGCTGGTGGAGACTTCGGCCTGGGTGAAGGGCTGGAACAGCTTGGCCTGCTGGTCCGGGGCGATGCCGATGCCCGTATCGGTCACCGATACGCGCACGCGGGCCACACCTTGGGTGGCATCGGGGTAACGCTCTGCCCGGACCATGACGCCGCCATGCTCCGTGAACTTGATGGCATTGCCGGTCAGGTTGAACAGGATCTGCCGCAGCCGCACCGGATCGCCCATCAGAGCGGGGGGGATGGCGGGATCGACATGGATGTCGAAGGACAGGCCCTTCTTGCGGGCCGCCGGGGCCAGCGTGTCCGCCACCCCCTCCATGATGGTGCCAAGTTCGACCGGATGCCGGTCGATATCCATGCGACCGGCCTCGATCTTGGAGAAATCCAGGATATCGTCGATGATGCGCAGCAGGGCGCCCGCCGAATCCTGCGCTGTCAGCAGCATGTCACGCTGATCGGCGTCCAGCGGTGTGTGGCCCAGCAGTTCCAGCATGCCCAGCACCCCGTTCATGGGCGTGCGTATCTCATGGCTCATGGCGGCCAGGAAGCTGGATTTCAGCTTCGACGCGCTCTCCGCCATGCGGGCGCTGCGGATATTGTCGTAGGATCGCAGACCCGTGATGATAGTGATGAACAGCTTTTCCGAGGTCAGTTCCGTCTTCGACTTATAGTCGTTGATGTCATAATTCACGATGACATCGCGCACCGGGGCCTGTCCCGGCTGCCCGGTGCGCAGAATCAGGCGCGTATCACTATTGGCGAATTCCTCGCGGATGCGCCGCGCCAGCCGCAGGCCGGCATCATCCGTCTCCATCACGATATCCAGCAGGGCGACGGCAATATCCTCGCGCCGGCGGAAGACGTCATCCGCCTCCATCCCCGACCGTGCAGCCAGCAGTTCCAGCGGGCGGTCCTTGTAGCGCAGCTTGGACAGGACCAGCCGCGTCATGATGTGCACCTCCTCGTCGTCATCGACGACCAGGACGGGCCAGGGCGGCGGCGGTGGGGGGGCGGGCTGTGCCGCGCTGTTCACCCCGTCAGATGCGCCGAACAGCACATCATCGTCTTCCGGGGCGAACAGGTCATCCGCGTCATCACCACCCATGAATGCACAACCTTCCCTGCCAATCATGCGGCGCACTATGCCTGGGCAATCCTAAACGCACCGTTAACCAAGCAATGTGCGTCAAAGCGTCCAACCTATGCGCTGCATGCAGCATATCAGGGCTTTGTGCAGATTTCCCGCGCGAACGCGACGGGGGACTTGCCCCTGCCGCGCGTTTCGGCTAGGCGTGGGGGCACGGAAGTGTGGCCGAGTGGTTTAAGGCAGCGGTCTTGAAAACCGCCGTGGGGCAACTCACCGTGGGTTCGAATCCCACCGCTTCCGCCACCTTATCCCCCGCCCGCAGGCCGCGCCCCCTCACCGTTGGGCGAGATACAGGTTCGACTGGGTGATGTCGTACATCACATGGAAATTGATGAAATTCTGAACGCCGGTATTCACGTAACCGGGAATCGATGGACCGACATCCGAGGTCGGCATCGCTGAATAATCCGTCGATCCATCGACCAGGCGATCATCCGTTGTCGTCTTGATATGCAATGTCCCGGTGCCATAGTTGACCGGTAGATTGTCGCCAACCGTCAGCACCGTACCACCATGCATCACAACATGTGGACAGCCGGTATCCAGGCACATTCCGATATTTTGCAGGTGATGCGTCACCGTTGGACCGGGACCCGGCTCGCTGGCCGGCTGGGTAACCGCGACGTTGGCATTGATGGCCTGCTCGGAGAAGGCGTTCACGGATTCTTCGTCGACCAGAAGGGGGAAGGTGGCCGGTGACGCCGCATTCATGGGGATGGCGTTAGTGGCGCCGAACAGGCTGCGTAGGTTGCTGCCAACACCCAGGATCAGCCAGCCTTGGTCAGTGCTTTTCTGCGGAACCGAGACGACAAATCCGGGGGACAGACCTGACACTGTAGTCACATATTGCGACAGCACACCCAGCATGGCGACCTGATTCCCGGTCGTCACGTCGGTGGGGCACAGCGACGCGCCGAAATCGCCGTAGCATTGACCGAAAATGGGGAAAGTGTCCGGCGCACTCTTGACCGGTTTACCCGTCTTTCGCGAGATGACCTGTTGGGGGTCATTGGGGTTGAACATACTGCCCT
>CALRNG020000457.1:0-3532 GCA_943369495.1 Rhizobium sp. Q54 | reverse complement strand
CTTACGAAGCGGTTGCTCTACCGCTGAGCTATCGGGGCGCCGTCGCGGTGAAGTGGGCGGGTTTATAGCCAAGGGATCAGAGGTTGGCAACAGCGAAATTCGCCTGATCAGCCGATTATCATCGTCAAGCGCCGCATGGCACCAATGCTTGTATCGTTCCGGGGGCGAACCGGTTGGTGAGACTGGCATTGGAGCTGTTTTCGGTTGACCGAAAACAGCTCCGGCGGCGACTGCCGCCGCGCCGCTCGTGCGGCGTAGCCAAGCTGCAGATGCAGCGCCGGCGATTGAGGGATAAGCAAAGCTCAGAGCGTGTTTCCGGTCATCGGAAATGCGCTCTGATAACGGTTCCTGGGGGAATGATGACGGAATGGGTGGTGCCGCTGGTCCTGTGCGCGGCCCTGATGCATGCGGGATGGAACAGTCTGCTGAAGGGCGGGGGCGACCGGCTGGTGGGGATCACCATGCTGAATGTCTGGTGCGCCGTCGCGGGCTTGGCCCTGCTGCCCTTTGTCCCTGCTTTGCCGCCGGCGGCCTGGCCCTATCTGGCGGCGTCGCTGGCCTTCCATACCGGCTATCAGCTGTTTTTAGTCCGCTCCTACCGGCTGGGTGACCTGTCACAGATCTATCCCGTGGCGCGGGGGGCCGCCCCGCCCCTGGTGGCGCTGGTCGGGTTGATCCTGGGCACCGATCCGTTAAAGCCGGTGGAGGGGCTGGCCATCATCCTGATCGCGGGTGGCATCGCCACGCTGGCACTGCGCGGTGGCGCCGCCCTGCGCGCCGATCCGCGCCCGGTGCTGATGGCGCTGGCCACCGCCTGCTTCATCGCGGGCTATACGACGGTGGATGGTCTGGGTGCGCGCGCCGGCGGCCATGCCGTTTCCTATACGGTCTGGCTGTTCATCCTGAACGCCCCGCCCATGGTGGCGCTGGCCTGGGCCCGGCGGGGCCGGGCTAGGCTCTGGCAGGCGACAAAGGCCGGCTGGCGGCGTGATCTGGTGGGCGGGGTGCTGGCCATGTCCGGCTATGGCATCGCCATCTGGGCCATGACCCACGCCCCCATCGCCCTGGTCGCGGCGCTGCGTGAAACCAGCGTCATCTTCGCGCTGCTGATCGCGCGCCTGTGGCTGAAGGAACCGGTGGGCCGCTGGCGCACCGGTGCCGCCCTTCTGGTTCTGGCGGGGATCGCAACCTTGCGGCTGGGGTAACGATTTATACCCACTTGCGATGATCGCAGCTCATCGCAGGTGGGTATCGGCGGCGACCGCCACCGCGCGCCTCGTGGCGCGTGAAGCCGAGCCGCCGGATGGCGGCGCCGGCGCCTGAGGACATTAACGATAATGCGCGGCCAGTTCGGTGAACAGGCGGGTGTAATAGGCGTCGGTATCTTTCACGCGCACCATCACCTCCACATTCCCGGCCCCATCAGGCAGCAGAAGGCCGGCACCGATCCCGGTCCCTTCCGTCACGATATGCGTCTGGGCGCGCACGGTTTCGAACAGGTCAGGATGGAACAGGCCGGCCACCGCCGTGGGATCGTGCAGGAATGCCCCCTCGGTATGGAATTTCGGTCGATCCAGGTGATAGGGCGCGTGCAGCATGCGCGCCACCTCCTCCCCGAACTTCGGGAGAGCACGGGCGGCGGCCAGCCGGGCGGGGGTGGAGATCAGCTGATGGGTGACATCCGCCGGGGCCAGCAGCACCGGCACCCCGCCATTCAGCACGGATTGCGCCGCCACCGCATCCATCCAGAAATTGAACTCCGCAAAGGGCGTGACATTGCCCCGGCGCACAAAATTGGGCGGCAACGGCCCGAACGACCCCCCCATGGCCACAATCCGCCCGATACGGGCATAGGCGTCGGGTGCCCGCTCCCGCAGCAACGCCAGATTGGTCAGCGGCCCCGTCGCCATGATGGTGACGGTCCGCACCGGCATGGACCGCAATGTCTGCACCATCCAGCCGACCGCATCGTAGGACGCCGCGCGCCGCGCCGACGGGGCCAGCACCAGATCGCCCAAACCGGATTCGGCAAAGGCCCCGTCGCCCGGCGGTGGTTCATCCTTGCCCAGCGGTGCCTTGGCCCCGGCATGGACCGGGATATCAGGGGCCGCGACATGATCCAGGAACGCCAGGGCATTGGCCGTGGTGCGGTCGAGCGTGACATTGCCGTTCACGGCACTGATCCCCAGGACCCGGGCCCGCTGCGGCAGGGCCAGGACCCACATCCAGGCCAGAAGATCATCAGTGCCGGGATCGCCGTCCAGGATCAGGGGGATCTGCGCGCTCATTCAACCATCCTTTCAACCACAGGCCTTAAGAATACGAAGCCGGGGCCGGGAAAGGAAGCGGGCAGCAATTGACCCGCCTCACCATCCATGGTCATTCTCGGCGATATCAAGAATGCATCCGGGAGGGACCCTTGTTTCAAAGCCGTATTTTCATCGGCTGGTTCGTTGGCATGCTCGGCCTATGGCTGATCCTGTTCACTACCTTCAATGACCTGGAATTCCTCGCCGACCATTGGTACTACCCGGCCATCATGGTGCTGGGCGCTTTTGTGGCCGGGCTGACACCGGAGGGCGGCGGGGCCGTGGCCTTCCCCGTGTTGAACATCTTCCTGTCCGTCGACCGCACCATGGCGCGTGATTTCAGCCTGATGATCCAAAGCATCGGCATGACCAGCGCCAGCATCTACATCCTCTCCCACAAAGACAATATTCTCAGAGATTACAAGCCCCTGCTGGTCTTCATCCCGGTCTGTTTCATAGGCTTTGTGGCCGGCATGCAGCTGTTGCAGTCACTGCCCGTCCATATCATCCAGGCCCTGTTCCTCAGCCTGATCACCACCTTCGCCATCGCCTATGTCTGGAGCGACCATCGCGGCGATCGGCCCCGTCTGGACATGACGGGCTGGCGCGACCAGGCGCTGCTGGGCGTGGTGCTGATCATTGGCGGACTATTCGCCAGCCTGTTCGGCACCGGCGCCGACATCGTGATCTACACGGCACTGGTCACCCGCTTCCGCATGAAGGAAAAGGTGGCGACCCATATGTCCATCATGCTGATGGCCGCCATTTCCATCCTGGGATATGCCTACCGGCATTTCCATGATGCCGGCCTGACGGAATATCAGGTGCGGACCTGGCTGTGCGCCTATCCGGTGGTGCTGTTCATGGCACCGTTCGGGGCCTATATCCTGGCCAGGATCAATGTCGAATGGATGCTGCGCGGCATTGTTCTGCTGAATATTGCGCAGCTGGCCTATTTCAACCTGTACAACCCGTCGCTGGCCAAGGTCTTCTGGTCCGTTGTCTTCTGCGCCATCCTGATGACGATCTTCAGCCTGACCCTGTCCCGCATGACCCGCCGGCGCGCCGCAGAAGCGGCGGTGGCGAAGGCGGCGGCACAGGAAACCTGATCTTATACCCGCGGCTTGAAATGCCGGCAGATCGGCATTTCAAGCTTCGGCGGCATGGGCCGCCGCCGCGCCGGTCGGCGCGGATACGAACGGTCAGGAATTTTGACCGTTCGT
>CALRNG020000456.1:0-3535 GCA_943369495.1 Rhizobium sp. Q54 | reverse complement strand
GGCGCCAAGGAAGAAGTGGCCAAGGTGCCGCGCGGCGGCATCGCCGTGTTCGGACGCAAGGATGTGGCCCCGGACAGCGACCTGATCCTGTCCGACCTGGAAGGCATCGTGCTGATCGACGGCACCTGGGCCCAGGCCAAGACCCTTTGGTGGCGCAATGCCTGGATGCTGAAGCTGCGCCGCATCGTCATCCACCCGGATTTTCGCTCGGCCTATGGCAATGTCCGCAAGGAACCGCGCAAGGAAAGCGTCTCGACGCTGGAAGCGGGCGCCTTTGTCTATGGCAAGCTGGAAGGCGATCCGGAACTGGCGGCACGGTTGCTGAAGCCGTTTGATGAGCTGCTGTCGCGCTGGCGCAAGCGCAAGCAGCGCCCGGTCAAGCCGGGCCTGCCGCCGCCGGTGTGATACCAAACTGCCGAAGGTTTGACCTTTGGCAGTTTGGAGGCTGGCGACTGCCAGCCCGGCGCTCATACGCCGTGAGCCAAGGGCGCGGATGCGCTCGCCCGGCGATTGAGGGAACACGAAAGCCGCCTTGATCGGCCACGATTGAGGCGGCTTGGTTTGACGCCGCCCGCGTCACCCCGGCCCGAAGAATTTATAGGACAGGCCCACCAGGGCGAAGATCAGCAGCCAGACCGCGATTTGCGGCAACAGGCCCTGGCGCGGGAACCGCGCGCCGCGCAGCACCAGGATCAACACCAGGACGGAAGAAATGAGGGCCAGGATCTGGTTCTCTGTCATTCCTGCGATATGGGGCGGCGCCTTCATCGCCGCAAGGGCTGGCACGTCGCTTGCTCCATTCCCCATGCCCTCCTCGCGTTGCGGGGTGTCCGGGACAAAGGCATGCGGGAAAAACCGCCGGACGCCAAGGGTAACCGCTTCTTTCCGCTGTCTGGGTGCCGGCAAAGCCTGCCCAGGGGCATGGGCAAATTTTGCCTGGTGATGGGAAAGCTTGGAGCATGGATATTCAGGGTTCAGACAACGTTGCCCGCACGCGCTGGCAACCGGCCAACGGTGCGCTCGGCGCGTCCCGCGTTTCCGGTAGCACGTTTGCGTCGCAGAGTACCGACGACGCTGAGGGTATCTCCAGCACACCCACAGGCGCGGCCAGCCAGTCGCAAGGCCTGACGGGAACTGGTAACAATCTGCTGGACATGCCGCTCACCATGGAACCGGCTACCCCGGAAAGCGTTGCCGCTGATGCGCGCAAACTGGGCGACGACTTGCGGATGACGCTGGCCATGGCCGGTATCAAAAGCGATCCGCCGCTTGCCTTCGACATCGATGATACCGGCACCGTGAAGGTGCATGCCGACGACCCCCGCGCCGCTGCCGTCAATGATGTCCTGTCCCGGGAACCGGACCTGCAGAACCGCCTGCTCAAACTGGTGGGCGATGCACAATGGGTTGAACATGGCGAAGCGGTCGCCGGCTATTACAGCCAGGTCAATGCCGGGGCAGATGCGGCGGCGGCATCCAAACGGCTGGTGGCGGCGAGCCAGCAGATCAGCGGGGCCACCGGTTTCACGCTGGAGGCCGATGGCAAATTGTCCCTGCAATGCGCCGGCATGGGCCAGCAACTGATGCCCCCGGAACTGGCGCAGGTGTCGGATGAGGAACGGATGTGGCGTGAGATGATGCGTCTGACCGACCGCACCCGCCGCACCGGCGTCGTCGCTGCCGCCGAGGATGCGGAAGCGGCCGAAAAGAAGGACCGCGACCGGCGGGAGGGGGCGGGCGGCCCATCCGCCGGTCAGCCCGACCTGGTGCAGGCTGGCACTGGTGTCAGCGGCACCGGGGCAGCGAAGGCGGCGGCCTGATCAGGCCGTGGGGGTGGGGCGGTCGTCCAGGATCAGTTGCAGAAATGCCAGATCCAGCCAGCGCCCGAACTTCATCCCCACCTGCGGCATCAGGCCGGTGCGTTGGAAGCCCAGGGCTTCATGCAGCGCGATGGAGCCTTGGTTGCCCGCCTCAATGGCGGCCACCATCACATGTTTGCCAATGGCCCGGGCCCGCCCGATCAGGGCCTGCATCAGCGACTTGCCGATGCCGCCGCCGCGCCGGTCGGCCCGGACATAGACGGAATGTTCCACCGTATGCCGGTATCCATCAAAAGCCCGCCAGTCACCAAACGACGCGTAGCCCAGCACGGTGCCATCGCCATCCACGGCCACCAGCACGGGATAGCCCAGCCGCCGCCGGTCCGCCATCCAGGTGACCCGGTTGGCCGCATCCACCTGCACCTCGTTCCATATGGCCGTCGTGTTGACGACAGCGTCATTATAGATGGCGGCGATGGCAGGGGCATCGGCATCGGCGGCGTCGCGAATCAGCATGTGGGCACCCTTCACTAATCGGCAGCGTGCGCCGCCATGACGGTTTCGGGGGCGGGGCATACCTGGAATAGCGTGTTATCGTCATCTGACGGACAACCACACGCTTGCCATGCAGCCCCACCTTCGGCTAGTTTCCCCATCCCTATACGGGCCCGCTTGGCGGAATGGTAGACGCCACAGACTTAAAATCTGTTGTCCTCCGGGGCGTACCGGTTCGAGTCCGGTAGCGGGCACCAATATTCCGGCAGACTATGCCGCCCTCACCTGCCTTAGAAGTGAGTTGATTTCCTCGCGCAGGCGGGAAGCCTCGTCCCCCAGCGCGGTCGATGCCATGAGGACCTGGGCTGCTGCGGCGTCGCCCTCCGTCGATGCGGTCAGCATGTCCGCGAGATTGCCGGAGACGGCCTGTGTCCCCCCCGCTGCCTTGTTCGCGTTCATGCTGATGGCTGAGGTCGTGGTGTTCTGCCGTTCGACAGTGACCGCCACGGTCGAACTGATGCCGGACAGGTCATGGACAAGATTGTTGATGGCCAGGATGGCCTCCACCGCAACCGACGTTGCTTCCTGCATTGCGCCGATCTGTTTGGCGATGCTCTCTGTGGCGTGGGCGGTCTGGGTGGCCAGGCACTTCACCTCACCTGCGACAATCGCGAAGCCGCGACCTGCTTCCCCGGCGCGTGCCGCTTCAATCGTGGCATTCAAGGCCAACAGGTTGGTCTGGGCGGCGATGTCATGGATCAGATCGATGACGGTCCCGACCTGCTGTGCCGTCTGGGCCAGGTTTTGCATTGTGCTGCCCGTCTCAGTCGCCTTGCCGGCCACTTCCTCTGCCATCTGCGAGGATAGCGCAACCTGACGCGTGATTTCCTGGATAGAGCTGACCATCTCGTCGGTGGCGGCAGCGACGGTCTGGACATTAGTCGAAGTCTCACAAGCGGCAATGGCGCAGGCCTCTGCCTTGACCCTCGTCCGTTCTACGCTGCCGCGCATAACGGCTGCGGTGCCACCCAACTGCTCAATGGCGCTGCTGACAGAATCCAAGGCGTGGGCGATGGTCTGGTCGGCGGCGGCAATCAGCCCATCGATGGTGCCAGCGCGTCGTATCCGCTCCTCCTGCTCCTGCTCGCGCTCCTGGATCAGGCGCTCTGTTTCCAGGCCTGATTGCTTGAACACGGCGATGGTCCGGGCCATGGCGCCGA
>CALRNG020000455.1:0-3546 GCA_943369495.1 Rhizobium sp. Q54 | reverse complement strand
CGTCGGAGCCATGGATGTCCTGCTCTGGTCCACCGTGGAGTATAGCCGCACGCGGGTACAGTTCGACCAACCCATCGGCAAGTTCCAGGTGATCCAGCATCGGCTGGTCGATCTTTATATCGAGTATGAACAGTCGCGCTCCCTGCTGCTGCTGGCCGCTATGCGCCTGACAGAGGGCGGGGTGGAAGGCTCAAAGGCCCTGTCGGCATTGAAGGTGCAGGTCGGCAAGGCCGGCCGCTTCATCGGGCAGCAGGCGGTGCAGCTACATGGCGGCATGGGCATGACGGATGAGCTGAGTATCGGCCATTACTTTAAACGCCTGACGGCCATCGATGCCCTGTTCGGCAATGTCGACCACCATTTGAAGCGTTTCGCTTCGCTGGCATGACGGTCCTCCCGTCATTACCTGGCCGGGCTGTGGGCTCCGCCTGCACCCGGCCATCTTTTCCTGATCGCGAGACCCGCCCATGTCCGACCCTGTGACCCTGTCCGTGGAAGATGGCATCGCCTTCGTCATCATCGACAATCCGCCCGTCAATGCCTTGTCGGGGCGCGTGGCGGCAGGCCTGCATGATCGGGTGACCCAGGCAGCCGCCGACCCTGCCGTGATCGCCATCGTGCTCACGGCGGTGGGAAGAACCTTTATTGCTGGTGCCGACATCACCGAGTTCGGGGGCGATGGCCCCGCGGTCGATGTGCATGCGGTGCTGGCAGCGCTGGAGGATTGCGCGAAGCCTGTCGTTGCCGCCCTGCATGGCACCATCTATGGCGGCGGGCTGGAGGTGGCGATGGCGTGCCATTACCGCATCGCCGATGATGTCGCCCGGCTGGGTCTGCCAGAGGTGAAGCTGGGCCTGCTGCCCGGTGCCGGCGGCACACAGCGCCTGCCCCGCCTGATCGGCGTGGCCCCGGCGCTGGACATGATAAGCACGGGCAATCCGGTAACCGCACAGGACGCCTTGAACCTGGGCCTGGTCGACCGCCTGTCCAAGGGCGATGTGCGGACCGTCGCGGGCAGATTTGCCGCCACTGTCGCGCGCCAGAACTCCCCGCCGCAGCGCACCCGAACCCGCAGCGTCACCCCGCCCGCCCCCGGCTTCTGGGATGAGGCGGCGACCAGGATCAGCAAAAGCCTGCGCGGCCTGCCCGCCGGCCCCTATATCCTGGCCTGCGTGCGCGCCGCCGTGGAACGCCCTTTCAAGGACGGTCTGCAACTGGAGGGGGAAGCCTTTGCCGCCTGTGTCCGATCGCGGGAATCAGAGGCGCTGCGCCATCTGTTCTTTGCCGAACGCCGGGCCGCGCGGATCAAGGATATCCCCCGCGAAACGGCCACCCGCCCCATTGCCCGCGTGGGCGTCATTGGGGCCGGCACCATGGGCGGCGGCATCGCCATGTGCTTCGCCAGCGCCGGTTATCTCGTTACCCTGGTGGATATCAATGAAGCTGCACTGACACGCGGCCTGTCCACCATCCAGGGGAACTACGCTGCCAGCGTCGCCAAGGGCCGGATGGCCGGCATTGATCGGGATGCTGCCCTGTCGCGCATCCGCACGGCGACCGACTACGCTGCCTTTGCCGATGCCGATCTGGTGATTGAGGCCGCGTTTGAAGACATGGACCTGAAACTGCGCATCTTCCGCGATCTGGACCGCGTCTGCCGGCCGGGCGCGATCCTGGCCAGTAACACCTCTACCTTGAACATTGACACGATGGCGGCGGCGACGGCCCGGCCCGGCGACGTACTGGGCCTGCATTTCTTCAGCCCCGCCAATGTCATGCGCCTGCTGGAGGTGGTGCGCGGGGCAGCCACCGCCCCGGATGTCATGGCGAGCGCCATGGACCTCGCGCGGCGCATCGGCAAAGTGGCGGTGGTGTCGGGTGTCTGTGACGGGTTCATCGGCAACCGCATGGTGGCGGGGTATGGGCGCGAGGCAAACCTCTTGATGCTGGAAGGGGTGGAGCCGGCCCGCATCGACAAGGCCCTGACTGAGTTCGGCTTTCCCATGGGCCCCATCGCCATGGGCGACATGGTGGGCCTGGATATCGGGGTCAAGGCAGCGGCGGAAGCGGAAAAAGCCGGGCGCGCGTCCGACGATCCCCGCCCAGGCATCATTGCCAAGCGACTGGTGGCGGCGGGCCGGCTGGGACAGAAGACCGGGGCCGGCCTCTATCGCTACGAACCGGGCGACCGTCGCCCCCTGCCCGATCCTGTTGCACTGGCCATCATTGCCGACGCCGCGCGCGAGCTTGGGATCGAACCGCGCGTCATCGATGATCAGGAGATCGTGGATCGCTGTGTTCTGCCGCTGGTCAACGAGGCGGCCCGCATCCTGGCCGAAGGCATCGCCCAGCGGCCGGGCGATATCGACATTGTGTGGGTCAATGGCTACGGCTTCCCGTCCCTGCGGGGTGGGCCGCTGTTCTATGCCGACAGCGTCGGCCTGCCGGCGGTGCTGGACCGTATCCGGCAATTCCAGGACTTGCAGGACCCACGCGACTGGACCCCGGCCCCCTTGCTTGAACAGTTGGTGGCCGAGGGCCGGCGTTTCGCCGACCTGGAGGATTGAGCATGCATATCCGCGACAGCATCATCGTCGTCACCGGTGGGGCCAACGGTATCGGCCGTGCCCTCTGTCAGCGCTTCCACCAGGAAGGGGCCGCTGGAATTGTGGTGGCCGATCTGGATGGGCGGAAAGCGGCCGAACTGGCCGCCACACTGGGCCCCAACAGCATTGGCGTCGCCTGTGATGTCAGTGACGGCGAGGCCATTACACGGTTGGTGCGGCTGACCGAAGAGCGCTATGGACGCATCGACCTGTTCTGCTCCAATGCCGGCATCGGCAGCGCCGATCCCGACCCGTCAGACGCCACCTCCGCCGATGCCACCACCTGGGATCGCTGCTGGCGCGTCAATGTCATGGCCCATGTCCATGCCGCCCGCGCTGCCCTGCCCGGCATGCAGGTGCGCGGGGCGGGCTGGTTCCTGCACACGGTTTCCGCCGCCGGCCTGCTGGTACAGATCGGCAGTGCTTCTTATACTGCCACCAAACACGCAGCGCTTGGCTTTGCGCAGTCGCTGGCCATCACCCACCGTGATCGGGGGATCGGCGTTTCCGTCCTGTGTCCGCAGGCCGTGGCCACCGCCATGCTGCCAGCCGGCAACGCCCCTTTACTGGACAATGTCCTGACACCGGAGGATGTCGTCGACTGCACCGTGCAGGGGCTGAGCGAAGGCCGTTTCATGATCCTGCCGCATCCCCAGGTCGCCACCTACGTCCAGCAACGGGCCGCCGATACCGACCGTTGGGTCGGCGGCATGGTCAAGCTGCGCCGCCGCCTGCTGACCCAAGCTACCTGACCTTCGGGAGAAACAACGGATATGCCTACCCCCGTCATCGTCTCCACGGCGCGCACCCCCATCGGTCGCGCCTATAAGGGTGCGTTCAACGACACGCAGGGCCAGACCCTGGCCGCCCACGCCATCCGCCATGCGGTAGCGCGGGCCGGGGTTGATCCGGCGGAAATTGACGATGTCATCCTGGGTTG
>CALRNG020000454.1:0-3562 GCA_943369495.1 Rhizobium sp. Q54 | reverse complement strand
GGACATACAGATCGAACAGGGCGCGATCCACCATACCGCCCAGCGTGTGGGCCAGGGCCGCATGGATGGCCGGGTCCACCCCGGCCTCGGCGAAGCGCCGCTGGGTATTGGTGGCCACGCGCCGGCTCCAGGCGGCGCTGACCTCCTGATAGAAGGCCGCGAAACGCGGTTCGGAATCCTCCAGCTGCAACAGGCTGCGCATGATGCCCGGACGGTCGGCATATTGCCGGGCCAGCACGGCGGTGGCCCGCATCAGCGGGTCGAAGCCGTCGGGACTGCGCGGCCGCCCCTCCTGCGTCATGGATTGGCGCAGCTGCTCCATCATGTCGGTGACCGCCTCTTGCAGCACCTCCATGGCCAGGCTCTCCAGGTCGGGATAGTAGTGATAAAGCAGTGAGATGGGGACATCGGCCTCCTGCGCCACATCGACAAGGCGCAGCGCGCGGTAGCCGTCACGCTCCAGCACCTTCCGGCAGGCGTCCTTTATGCGCTGCCGGCTGCGCGCCCCTCGGCTCGTGGCGACAGCGCCATTTTCACCCTGCGACATGAACGATCCGTACCTTCAACATTGCAGAAAATAACCTATCACCCAACCCTGCCCCTGCCTAGTTGGGCGGACTCGCGCCGGCGGATACAGGTCTTTGATGGTCCCATTTAAAAATGAAGTTGTTTTCAATATCAATTCATGATGTGATCCCGACCGCCCCCAGAT
The DNA here is from genome assembly GCA_943369495.1 of Rhizobium sp. Q54. Lineage (GTDB taxonomy): Bacteria > Pseudomonadota > Alphaproteobacteria > Azospirillales > Azospirillaceae > Niveispirillum. Next base: position 2,850 of record CALRNG020000454.1, on the reverse strand, counting down.
GCCTCCCCGCGATCAGAGATGGAAACCGGTCAGGCCGGCGAACCGGCCCATGCGATCGGCGGGCGGATCGCGGAGATAGAGTGCCCGATGCCAGAGCAGCGAGATGAACAGCGCCATATCCTCCCGGTCTTCCGCAAAGACTTGGGTCAGGATCGGGCTGCGCAGGACCAGGCATTCATAGACGAAATTATCGACCATGCTGCACAGCGCATGGGCCAGCATCAGCCGCTCCCCTTCCGTCACGCGGGCATCGGGGAACTGCCGCGCGATGGAGCGGGCCACGGCCTGGTTCCAGCGTTGCGACATGTCGCGGAACAACTCCTGAAACTCCGGCTCATCGGCACCAAAGGAGATGATGCAGCGCAGAAGGCCGGGATTGCCGGCATAGAGGGCGATGATCTGCCGGTTCTTGTCCAGGATACGGTCGAAGGGGCTGCCGGCACTGTCGGCGGCCAGCAGGTCCTGAACTTCGTCGCGCAGGCGGGTCAGCGCCGCCAGTACGATCTGCGCCTTGCCCTTGAAATAGCGGTAGATGAGGCTGGACGGCACCTCCGCCTCGGCCGCGATGTCGGCCAGCCGCAGATCCTGATAGCCGATGCGGTTGACCATGCTGGTCGCCGCATCGACCAGCCGATCCCGCGTCTCCAGGCCCTTACGGGTCCGGGGAAGACCCGGGTCCCGTTGCACGGCGTTGCGTCTGCGCCTCGTTGTCACGCTTGCCTCTTCCTTCGGCCTGATGCCGCGATGGTCCCAGGGCATTTCGCGCCAGGATAAATGAATTTGATTCCAATGTCGGTTGGAAAATGCCGGTTCCGGCCCTCCACCGCACCCCCAGCCCTTGAGAATATGGAGCAAGATCAGATGTCCATCGTCGTTCTGGACCGTCACGCGGTCGAAACCCTGCTGCCCATGGCCGAATGTATTGAGGCTGTGGCCCATGGCATGGCCCGCACGGCCCGTGGCGGTACGCGGCAGCCGCCGCGCAGCCGCCTGGACCTGCCCGTGCCTGGCAATCTGCTGTCGATGATGCCGGGCTGGATCAATGAGCCGGAAGCCTTCGGCATCAAGGTGGTCAGCGTCTTCCCCGGAAATTTCGATGTCGGCCTCCCCTCCCACCGGGGTCTGGTGCTGCTGTTCGATGCCGTGCACGGCGCCCTGGTCGGCATTTTCGACGGTGGTGCCATTACCGGCATCCGCACGGCGGCGGCCAGTGCGCTGGCCACCCGCCTGCTGTCCCGACCGGAATCAAGCCGCCTTGCCGTACTGGGCTATGGGGAGCAGGCCGAACAGCATGTCGCCGCCATGCGGGTCGTCCGCCCCATCAACCATGTCACGGTATGGGGCCGCTCCGCCGACAAAGCCGCCGCCTTCTGCCGCCGGATGTCGCAACAGCATGGGATCAATGTTGAGCCGGCCAGCAGCGCGGAGGAAGCCGTGGCCACCGCCGACATCATCTGCACCACCACAGCCTCGCGCGAGCCGATCCTGCGGGGTGCGTGGCTGTCGGCGGGTTGCCACCTGAATGTGGTTGGCTCCAGCTTCCCGCAGAACCGGGAGATTGATGCCGAAACCGTTGTGCGCAGCCGCTTCTATGTGGATTACAAGCCCTCGACCCTGGCACTGGCCGGCGATTATCAGGACGCAATTGCCCAGGGTCTGATTGATGAGAGCCACATTATCGGCGGCACGGGCGATGTGCTGGAAGGGCTGGCGCCGGGCCGCACCGGCCCCGGAGACATCACCCTCTACAAGTCGGTGGGCATCGTGGCCCAGGATCTGGTCGCCGCCCAGCATCTGCTGCACAAGGCATTGACCGATCCGGCAGCGGCGGCAAGCGGGCTGGTTCAGTCGATGCGGTTGTAAGAAAGGCGGCCACTAACACCAAACCGCCGAGGGTTTGATCCTTGGCGGTTTGAAGGCCGGCGACCGCCGGCCCTGCGCCTGAGGGAACACAGAACCCGTTCCGATCAATCGGGGCTAGGGCTGTTTTCGGTTGACCGGAAACACCCCTTTTCGTCATCCCGGCGAAAGCCGGGACCCAGGGGCCAAACGCCCGACCTTTCAGCGACGATGATCGACGCAGCCTCCAGGATTGTTCCTGTGGCTCCTGGGTCCCGGCTTGCGCCAGGATGACGAGGGAAGAAGCGATTTCGGTCAACGGAAACACGTTCTAATGGCCGCTTCTACGCACCTCACCCCAGGGCTTCGGTCAGCTCCGGGACGATCTTGAACAGGTCGCCGACGATGCCGTAATCGGCCACCTGGAACATGGGGGCCTCTTCGTCCTTGTTGATGGCGACGATGACCTTGCTGTCCTTCATGCCGGCCAGATGCTGGATGGCACCGGAGATGCCCACCGCAATGTACAGCTCCGGGGCCACGATCTTGCCGGTCTGGCCGACCTGGTAATCATTGGGCACGAAACCGGCATCCACCGCCGCACGGCTAGCCCCCACCGCCGCGCCCAGCTTGTCCGCCAGCTTGTCCAGCATCGGGAAATTATCGCCCGACTGCATGCCGCGCCCGCCCGAGACGATGACGCGGGCGCTGGTCAGCTCCGGACGTTCCGACTTGGTCAGTTCAGCCGACACGAAAGCCGACAGGCCCGCCTCGCCCGTGCCGCTCAGCGTCTCGACCACGCCAGACCCGCCGGCCTCGCTTGCGGCCTCAAACGCGGTACCGCGCACCGTGATCACCTTGATCGCGTCGCTGGACTTGACCGTGGCGATGGCATTGCCGGCATAGATCGGGCGTTCGAACGTGTCACCGTCGATCACACCGCTGATCTCGCTGATCTGCTGCACATCCAGCAGGGCCGCCACGCGCGGGGCCAGGTTCTTGCCAAAGGTC
>CALRNG020000453.1:0-3567 GCA_943369495.1 Rhizobium sp. Q54 | reverse complement strand
GGCTACAATGGTCACTTCGCCGGCGGCGACCGCACTGACCACGCTGTGACGGCGCACCTGAAGATCGGCTTCTGATCCACGGGTTCTTGGGTAAAGGCCAAGGCCGCGGCGGGAAACCGTCGCGGCCTTTTTGTTTGTGCGGTACCGGTAGTGGCAGCCCCGGCTGGCGCCCCCTCACGGGCCAAAAGAAAGGGCCGCGACGCTTCTACGTCGCGGCCCTTCTTCGTTACCCTTACCCCCGCCTCAATGCACCGCGAAGGTCCGCTTGGAGGCCCGGCGCACTTCCGCCTCATACAGCTTGGGGAACATCTTGTAGAGCAGGGCCGCCACCGCCGGCAGCAGCACCAGCGCCCCGATCATGTTGGCCAGGAAGATGAAGGTCAGGAGGACACCCATATCGGCCTGGAACTTCAGATCGGAGAATATCCAGGTCGCCGTCGCCACGGCCAGCGTCAGGCCCGTGAACAGCACGGAACTGCCCGTTTCCTGAAGCGTGCGGTAATAGGCCTCCGCGAAGTTCAACCCATGCTTCAGATAGGCCTGGAGCCGGTTGAAGATATAGAGGCCGTAATCCACGCCGATACCCACGCCCAGCGCCGCCGCCGGCAGGGTGGAGATTTTCAGGCCGATGCCCAGCCAGGTCATCATGGCGTTGCACAGGATCGACACCACGATCAGCGGCAGCACTGTGGCCAGCGACCCGACAATGGAGCGGAAGGTGATGACGCAGAACAGCACGACGGTCGCATAGACCAGCAGCAGCATGGGCTTTTCTGCCGCCATCACCGCCTGGTTGGTGGCGGCCATGACGCCGACATTGCCCGTGGCCAGGTTGAAGCTGACCGTATCGGACGGGTTGTCCTTCTTATACTGCTCCACCGCATCCACAATGCGCTGGATCGTCTCCGCCTTGTGATCCTTGGTGAAGATCATCACCGGCATGACGGAGCAGTTGGAATTCAGCAGGCCCGTCGAAGTCTCGATGGGCGAAACGGTACGGACCAGAACCTGGGAATTGCGCGGCAGCACGCGCCAGTTCAGGTTGCCCTCGTTCCAGCCGGTATTGACCGTCCGCATGGCGGTGGCCATGGACATGGTCGATTGCACGCCATCGACATTGGAGATGGCCCAGGTGAAATCATCCACCTGCTTGATGACATTGTAATCGATACAGCCATCGGCCTTGGTCTCGACAATGACCTGGATAACATCGACGCCGATGGCAAAGCGGTCCACGATCAGCTGTGCATCCTGGTTATACCGGCTGTCGGGCCACAGCTCGGGCACGCCCGCCTCCGTATCGCCCACCGTCATGTGCCGCTGTTCGGAGAACGAGAAGGCGAACACGGCCAGCCCGATCAGCACCATGACAATGGCGCCCTTGGGCCGGGCAAAGACGGCGAACCAGCCCCAGACCCGGTCGAACCGGTCCACCTGACCCGACACGCGGGCCTGGTACTTGGTCCCCAGCGGCAGGAAGGACAGCACCACCGGCAGCACCCAGAGATGGGTGATGACGATAATCAGCATGCCGATAGAGGCCGAAACCGCCAGTTCCTGGATCATCTGGATCTGGATGATGGCGATGGTGACAAAGGCCAGCGCGTCGGTCACCAGGGCCGAGGCGCCGGGGATCAGCAGGCGTTCGAAACTGATGCGCGCCGCCGTGAAGGCATCGGCGCCCTTGCCCATTTCCTGGGTGATGGTGCCGACATTCTGCACGCCATGGGAAATCGCGATGGCAAAGACCAGGAACGGCACCAGGATCGATAGCGGATCGATGCCATAGCCCAGCAGCACCAGCAGGCCGAACTGCCAGATGACGGTGCAGAGCGAGATGCCCAGCATCGCGAAGGTCATCATCCAGCTTTTGCCATAGCCATAGACCAGCACCGCGGTGATGACGAAGGCGATGGCGAAGAACAGCACCACGCTCTTGGCCCCGTCGGCGATATCACCCATGGCCTTGGCGAAGCCGATGATATGGACCTGGACCTTGTCATCCTCAAACTTGGCGCGGATGGCCTCCAGTTGCTGCGCCACCGCCATATAATCCAGCTTCTGACCGGTGCGCGGGTCCTTCTCCACCAGTTGCACCGACACCAGAGCCGCCGTGAAATCCTCCGCGACCAGACGCCCGACCTGTCCCGATTTCAGGACATTTTCACGCACAATGGGCAGCCATTGTTCGTTGGGCTGGAATTCGGCCGGGATGACATTGCCGCCCGCGAACCCATCTTCCACGATCTCAATGAAACGGACGTTGGGCGTGAAGATGCTGGTGACGCTGGCGCGGTCAACGCCGGGGACGAAAAACACCTCGTCCGTCACCTGCTTCAACCGGGTCATGAATTCCGGCGTGTAGATGTCGCCTTCCTTCACCGACAGGGCCACCAGCACCCGGTTGGCGCCGCCGAATTCCTTCATATGCTTGGTGAAGGTCTGCATATAGGGATGTTCAAGCGGCAGGGTTTTCTCAAACCCGGCAACGACGCGCAGCTTGGCACCTTGCCAGCCCATGAAGGCCGTCAGCAGACCGAACACCACCAGGATCAGCACCCGGTTGCGGAAGGTCCAATGTTCAAGACGGGACAGGAAGGAGGTGGACTGGGACATATCGGTTCGCCTTGGCGTTCAAGGGATCGGGGCGGGGAGGAAACGCCGCGTCAGGGGCGCGCCGGGATCGGCCCCTGTTCGCCCAACAGGATGACGCTACCGTCGGGGGCCTGGATGGCATCGGCCAGAGCCACGCGGTCGGGACGCTTGGTGGTGGTGAAGGTTCGACCGCCGTCACCGCTGGTCAGGACGGCACCCTGTGCCCCCACCAACACCACCGACCCGTCGGCCAGCACGGCACCGCCCATCAGGCCCGCCGTGGTATTGCTTTCAATCTCGGCCCAACTTTTGCCGCCATCGTCGCTGCGCAGGATGTTGCCCTGCAGCCCATAGGCCAGGAAGCTTTGCGGCCCCAGGACCAGCGCATCGAAGAAGGACCCGTCATATGGGCTTTCCAGCTTGGTCCAGGTGGTCCCGGCATCGGCGCTGAACAGCAAGGTTCCCGCCTCCCCCGCGATCAGGCGGGTTTCCGGGGTCGGGGCTAGGATGGCATTGAAATGGAAATCATCCTCGCTGATCTGCCGGCTGTTCCAGGTCGCACCGCCATCGGTGGTCTCCAGATACAGGCCATAGGCACCGACCGCGATCCCATGCTGACCATCGGCGCTGAACAGCACATCCATCAGGGGCTGTTCCAGTTCCGGCTCGGCATGCTGAACCTTCCAGCTTTCGCCGCCATCTTGGGTATGCAGGATGACGGCGTCGTGACCGACGGCCCAGCCACGCTTGGGGTCCGCGAAGGACACACCCGTCAGCGCCGCATTGGCGGGGACTGGCACCTGCCGCCAGGCCTTGCCATTATCGTCGGACAACAGGATATGCCCACGCTCCCCCACCGCCACCAAACGGTCACCGGCGCGGGCCGCGCCCAGGATGAGGGAGTGGCTGGCCAGTGGCGCGATCACCGCAGGGCGCAGCGCCGGAGCGACCACTTCCTGCGCTGCCACGGGC
>CALRNG020000452.1:0-3587 GCA_943369495.1 Rhizobium sp. Q54 | reverse complement strand
GTCCAGATAGGCATTCACGAAATCGATGATCAGCAGGGCAGGGCGCCTGCCCCAGCCCAGCCGGTTCCCGAACCCCGCCTGCGCATAATCGGCATCCAGGTCCTGCGCCATGGTCAGATAATCCCCGCTGTTTTCAGCTCCGCCAGACGGCCCTCGTCCAGGCCCAGGATGCCGCCCAGCACCTCCACCGTATGTTCACCCAGCTCCGGACCGGGATGGACCACGCCGCCCGGCGTATCGGACAGGCGAGGGGCCACATTCTGCATGGCCAGCTTGCCGAAGACCGGGTGGGCCACCTTGATGATGTTCTGCCGCGCCTGGAAATGCGGGTCCGCCATCATTTCCGGTGCGCGATAGATGCGGCCGGCGGGGACGCCATGCTTCTCCATCATTTCCAGCAGCGGGCCAGATGAGACGGTGCGCGTCCAGTCGGAAATCAGCTCGTCCAGTTCCTGCTGGACGGCGCCACGGGCCGAATGGGTGGCGTAGCGGGGGTCGGCGGCCAGTTCCGGCTGACCCATCGCCTCTGCCAGCCGCTTGAACACCGTGTCCTGGTTGGCAGCAATCAGGATCATCTGACCGTCGCTGGTTGGATAGACATTGCTGGGCGCGACATTGGGCAGGATGGGGCCGGTGCGTTCACGGACATAGCCGGTCTGGTCATATTCGGTGACCAGGCTTTCCATCATGGCCAGCACCGCCTCATAAATGGCGCTGTCCACCACTTGACCCCGGCCCGTGCGTTCACGCGCATGCACCGCCATCAGGGCGCCCAGCGCCGCATAGGTGGCGGCCAGGCTGTCGCCGATGGAAATGCCCATGCGCGACGGCGCCGTGGACGGGTCCCCCACGACATAGCGCAGCCCGCCCATTGCCTCCCCGATGGAACCATAGCCAGCCTGGGAAGAATACGGCCCCGTCTGACCAAAGCCGGTGACGCGGACCATCACAAGCTTGGGATTGATCTGCGACAGCACGTCATAGCCCAGGCCCCAGCGTTCCATGGTGCCGGGGCGGAAATTCTCGATCAGGATGTCGGACTTGGCCACCAGATCGCGCACGATCTGCTGTGCCGCCTTTTCGCGCAGGTTGAGGGTCACCGACTTCTTGTTGCGGGCGACGACGGGCCACCAGAGCGACTTGCCATGCGGCTTTTCCCGGCCCCATTCGCGCATCGGATCGCCGGTACCGGGCTGCTCCAGCTTGATCACTTCCGCCCCGAAATCGGCCAGCAGCTGACCACAGAAGGGACCGGCCAGAAGCTGCCCCATTTCGATCACGCGCAGGTCCGTCAGGGGGCCCTGACGCGTGGCCACCGTCCCCGTGCCGTCATTGGCGTCGATGCCCTGGTCCGTCACCATCATCTCCCAATTAATGTATACATTTGGTTTTTCAGCTCGTGTCGTCGGCAGACAGAGGCCGGTCGACTGGAATTCCGCCAAAGGATGCACATAATAAGGGCTCATGGCAAGGGGTGGCGCGTATGAAATCCGTTGCTCAAACCCTCTTGTCAGGCCTGCATCGGGCATGGTTGTATACATTTGACAGCGAACAGGGCATGTCGGGCAGCAGCCCGCATGCCCGCAGCAAGGAAGAAGCGGATGCCTTCCCAGGTGGAAATCGTTGAGGTCAGCCCCCGCGACGGATTGCAGAACGAAGCCACCCAGGTCAGCACCGATCAGAAGGTGGAACTGATCAACCGCGCCATCGCGGCGGGGGCGAAAAGGATTGAGGTGACCAGCTTTGTGAACCCCAAGCGCGTGCCGCAGATGGCCGATGCTGAGGCGGTGCTGGCGGCCCTGCCGCGCGGTAATGGCGTGTCCTATGTCGGGCTTGCCATGAATGGGCGCGGGTTTGACCGGGCGCTGGCCGCCGGGGTGACGGAGGTGAATTACGTCCTCGTCGCCTCCGACACGTTCAGCCAGCGCAATAATGGCGCGCCCACCCTGGAAACGCTGACAGGCTGGGCAGAGGTGGCGGCGGCGGCGCGGGCCGCGAAGATGCCGACCAGCATCACCATCGGTGCCTCTTTCGGCTGCCCCTTTGAAGGGGAAGTGCCGGTGGACCGGGTGGTGGAGGTGGCGCGGCGCGCGGCAGAGCATGGTGTGGATGAAATCGCCCTGGCCGATACGATCGGGGTGGCCAGCCCCGCCGATGTGGTGGAACGGTTCCGCGCCGTGGCTGACGCCCTTCCCGGCATTCGTCTGCGTGCCCATTTCCACAATACCCGCAATTCCGGCATCGCCAATGCCTATGCCGCCATGATGGCCGGTGTGGGTGTGCTGGACAGTTCGCTGGGTGGTATTGGCGGCTGCCCCTTCGCGCCGGCGGCCACGGGCAATATCCCGACAGAGGATCTGGTCTATATGCTGAACCGCATGAAGATCGCCACGGGCATCGACCTTGCCGCGGCCATTGAGGCTGCTGCTTGGTTGGAAGGGATCATCGGACGCCGGAACCCGGCCATGCTGGGCCGGGCCGGCATCTTTCCGCCGACGGTGACAGCAGCAGAATAGCGGCGGGAAGCATCCACGCCGCATCAAAGCAGAAAAACATTCGGGAACAGGAGTTTTAGAATGGCTTACAGGCTCGGCGTGGATGTGGGGGGCACCTTCACAGACCTGCTGCTTATCGAGGATGAGACGGGCGAAACCTTCCGCGACAAGGTGCCCTCCACCCCGCACGACCCCTCGGTCGCCGTGGTCACCGGAACCCTGAAAATCTGTGCCAAGGCGGGCATTGATCCCAAGGATGTGCAGCTTTTCATGCATGGGACCACGGTGGCCACCAACACGGTGTTGACCAGCACGGGCGCGCGGGTGGGGCTGGTGACCACCGATGGTTACCGCCAAGTCTTGCATATCGCGCGCAGCTTCGTGCCCGGCGGTCTTGCCGGCTGGATTGTCTGGAACAAGCCGCCGCTGACGGCGCCCCTGGAATGTACCGTCGAGGTGCCGGAGCGTATCGGCGCCGACGGGTCGATTGTCAGACCCCTGGATGAGGGTGCGATGCGCACCGCCCTGGAAAAGCTGAAGGGGGAGGGGATTGAGGCCCTGACCATCGCCTTCATCAATGCTTACCGTAATGATGCGCATGAGGTGCGGGCCGGTCAGATCGCGCAGGAGGTTTTCCCCGACCTGCCCGTGTCCCTTTCATCGGAAGTCCTTCCGGAGATGCAGGAATATGAACGCGCCCTGACGACTGTCGCCAATTCCTATGTCCGCCCGCGCGTCGCCAACTATGTGCGCAACCTGAAGGCCGAACTGAACAACGCCGGCATGAACGGGCAGATGAACCTGCTGCGCTCCGACGCCGGGTTGATGAGCTTTGAAAAGGCCCAGGACCATCCCGTCAATCTGTTGATGAGTGGGCCTGCCGGCGGTGTGGCCGGAGCGCTCTGGGTTTGTGGCAAGTCGGGCTTCAAGAACCTGCTGACCGTCGATGTCGGCGGCACCTCCACCGATGTGGCCCTGATTGAAAATGGTCAGCCGCGTCTGGCGCGGGAAACCGAATGCGGTGATCTGAAGGTGCGGGCCACATCGCTGGATATCCGCACGGTCGGGGCTGGCGGTGGCTCCATCGCCTTT
>CALRNG020000451.1:0-3604 GCA_943369495.1 Rhizobium sp. Q54 | reverse complement strand
GACCTGATGGGGCGCCGCTGGACGCTGCGCATCCTCTGGGAACTGCATCAGCAGCCAGGCCTGACTTTCCGGGCCTTGCGCGAACGCTGCGCCGACATCTCCCCTTCGGTCCTGAACACCCGACTCACCGACCTGCGCGACGCCCGCCTGATCGCGGCGGGCGACGGCTACGCCCTGACGGCGGAAGGCAGGCAACTGGGCAGCCTGATGATGCCGCTTTACCATTGGGCGGAAGGGCATTTCGGGGAAGAGGCACCAATGCCGGACGGCAGCGTCCAAGGGTAACAGGCGTGGGCACAGTCACCGGAAATACGCCCTGCGGTCAGCTGCCGTAATTGCTGATGATGCGGGTGATGGTGCCATCCGCATCCATGCCCATGATCACCGCATTGAACCGGGTGATGATAGCCGGGTCGATGTCGGCGGCCTGGCTGAACAGGGCGAAGGCCTTGTGTTCGTTGATGAACATCGGATGCACATCGATATCGTCGGCCAGGCCCAGCTGTGTTGCCCGGTTCAGCGCGATGCGGTAGCCGTCGATGAACCCGTCGATGCGGTCGCGCATCAGCATGGCCATGGCGCTCTCCCCGTTCTGGACGGGGATGATATTGTCGGCCAGCGCGCCACTGCGCGTCAGATCCTCGAATTCCTGGCTATAGCGGGACCCCGACACGATGCCCAGCCGGAACGGGCTGGCCGCCAGCGTCGTCAGGTTCTGATGGGGGAACTTCGCGGCAAAGCCCTTGCGCACGATCAGGACATTCCGCCCCTCACGGATAGGCTGGGAAAAGATGCCGAACGATTCCCGCTCGGCCGTCCGGCCTACGCCCACCACCGCGTCAGCCTTACCCTCCTGCACCAGCAGCAAGGCGCGGGCGCGCGGGGCGAATTCCCAGTCGATGGCACAGGGCATGCGGCGGCTGGCTTCCATCACCAGTTCGACATCAATGCCCGACGGCTTCCCATCCGCGCCCATGGTCTGATAGGGCGGCAGCTCCGTCCACACAATGCGCAGATGGCACGCCGCCTCTGCCCAGGCCGCCGGCATGGCAACCAGAAACACAAAAATGGCCGCGATGGCGGCCAGCAGGGGACGGAAGGGCATTATCATGGCTGTAAGGATTTCACACGAATTTGTTGAAAATGTAACGACCAATTTTGACATACCCGATGATGCCACAGGGCAGGGTCGCCCATGCCGCGCTTGCGAAGGGGAGAGGCTGGCTTTACCAGTTCGGGTGCAAATCCTTGACCTTGCTCACGAACACGCCATGACCGACGGTCCCCTTTCCGTCTACCGCGCCCGTCGCGGCACCGGCACGCTGAAGGCCGACCCGGCCCAGGAACTGGCGGCGGAAAAGCTGGAAAGCCTCTGGCATGCCCTGAAGGGCTACCGGCCCGCCACGGGACAGACGGGCTGGCGCGCGCGCCTGGGCCTGACGCGCCGGCCCGATCCCGCCCCGCAGGGCCTGTTCATCTATGGTGATGTCGGGCGCGGCAAATCCATGCTGATGGACCTGTTCTTCGAAACGGCACCGGTTGAAGAAAAGGTCCGCGTGCATTTCCACGCCTTCATGCTGCGCGTCCATGAACGGCTGCACGCCATTCGGGGCGAAGGCCGCGCCAAGGGCGATGAGGTGGTGGAGGTCGCCAAGGAGATCGCGGCCGACGGCTGGCTGCTGTGCTTTGACGAATTCCACGTCACCGACATCACCAACGCCATGATCCTGGGCCGGCTGTTCACGGCTTTGTTCGATCTGGGCGTGGTGGTGGTGGCGACCAGCAACTGGCCACCCGACGACCTCTATAAGGACGGCCTGAACCGGCAGCTGTTCCTGCCCTTCATTGCCTTGCTGAAGGAACGGCTGGACGTGCTGCATCTGGCCTCGGCGCGCGACTACCGGCTGGCCCGGCTGATGGGCGCCAAGGTCTATCATTACCCGCTGACGGCGGGCGCGGCAGCGGCGATGGCCCAGACCTTCGCCGACCTGACCGATGGTGCGCCCCCTACGGCCACCCACCTGACGGTACAGGGCCGCCGCGTGGACGTGCCGCGCGCTGCCAAGGGTGTCGCCTGGTTCAGCTTTGACGAACTCTGCGCCAGGCCATTGGGTTCGGGCGACTATCTCGCCATCGCCACCCATTACCACACGGTCCTGATTGACATGGTGCCCCGCCTGCCAGAGGCGCTGCGCAATGAGGCCAAGCGCTTCATGACCCTGATCGACGCGCTGTATGAGCATAAGGTGAACACCATCATTGCCGCCGAAGTGGCCCCCGAACGCATCTATGCCGAGGGCACCCATGCCTTCGAATTCCAGCGCACCGTCAGCCGCCTGATGGAAATGCAGAGCCAGGAGTACCTGGCGCGCGAGCATCTGCCGTGAGAGGGCGTAGCCCAGGCCGCCGACGGGCGGCCCGCGACCACGTGGTCGTGCAAGCCAAGGGCGCGGATGCGCCCGCCCGGCGCTTGAGGGGGCACGATAATGACCACCATCCGTAAGCGCTCCGTCATGATCGCCGGCCATCCCACCAGCGTCACCCTGGAGGAACCCTTCTGGGACGCGCTGAAGGAACTGGCGGCGGCGGAAGGCCTGTCGGTCAACGCCCTGATCGAACGCATCGACGCCACGCGGACGGGGAACCTGTCCAGCGCGCTGCGGGTCTATGTGCTGGCCGCGTTTCGGAAGTGACTACATTTCTGATCGATTCTGCCCCGGTCCGAATATCCGCAAAATCCTGATATCGCCGGCGGTCGCCGTATCTCCTGTATCGGGATGGACCTCGTACATGACGCGGTAGCCTTCAACGGGGATTTCCCGTACGCCCGGATGCGGGCCAACCGGCCAAACCACGGGATTGGTGGCAAGCTCCCGCATGGCGCTTCGGATATGGCGCAACGTGCTTCTCGCCTTCTGCCCGGAGCCCGGTTGCAGCAACCATTCCCGAATGGCAGCCAGATCACGCAGGGCAGACGGCGTATACGATAACCGCCGGGGCAACGCTTCTATCCCCCTGACCTGTGCCCGGCTGCCTTCGGCGGCGGCAGCGAAACCTCACCATCCAACCCGTCCAACCAAGCCTCAACCTCCGGCCCGCTGAGCAGCAGCCCCTGCGCAGCCTCGGCTCGGGCTTCGTCCAGCAGGCGCCGCTCACGGACGAGCCTCGGCTCCGCATCGTCGGCGGTCGGGTGTTGTGTGTTGCGGACATCCGGCATGGGAACCTCCATAACCGATCATAGACCGGAACCGTCCAGCCCGCCACGACCCCGCAGGTCCACGTACTGGCGGCGTTTCGCAGATAACCGTCGGTCAGGTCGAGGCGCAAGCCGAGCCCTGACAGATATGGATTGAAAGCCTTTGCTGTCAGGGCGCGGGCTGACACCCCCTACCTGACCTACTTCTTAAAGAACGCCGCCGCTGCGGCCGCGACCTCCTGCTTGTCCTTGATGGCGGCCTTCACGCGCACGATCTCCGCCTCCAGGGCCGTGATATAGTCCTGCAGGTCCCCGACCGACAGTCCGGCCAGTTCCACCGGCTTGGACACTTTCTTGGTGGGCAGCAGTTCATCCAGGTCGAAAGCCATCGGTTCCATCCCTATCTTT
>CALRNG020000450.1:0-3650 GCA_943369495.1 Rhizobium sp. Q54 | reverse complement strand
AGCTAGACCTTCTTGACGTCGAAATTCAGCGACCATTTGTCGTCGAGTTCGACATCGACGCCGGCCTGCGCCGCCAGGCCGAACCCATTGTCATAGTCAATGGCGCGGGCTGCACCCGGATCGTCACCATAAAAGATCGTGTAGTTGATGCCGGCACCAACATAGGGGCTGATCTTGCCCTTGGGGTTGAAATGATATTGCAGGGTCAGGGTCGGCGGCAGCAGCCAGACATCGCCCAGATCAACCGACGCGCCCAGCGGCGAGCCCTTGGCCGCCACATGATGCTGCGTGGTGGCCAGGATTAGCTCGGCGGCCAGATTGTCGGTGAAGAAATAGCTGAAATCCAGTTCCGGCACCGTGGCCGTATCGACGGCGGCCTTGCCCGCAATGGCGGCCGTGCCCAGCTTCAGGCTGCTGCTTTCATCGGGCTGCACATGGATGACGCGGCCACGGACCAGCAGGTCACCGGCAGCCTTTTCAGCCTGAGCCGGCATCGCAACGACACCAGCAATCGTCAACGCGGCGGCGAGCGCCGGAACAGCGAAATTCTTCATGGGAACAAGGCTCCTATATCATGTGCCGGGCGAATATTTCCGCCGCTGGCCGGACGCTGTTTTCAGTCGTCGCTTACAGATTTGTCTTATAGAAGCAGTGCTGACTTGTTTCCCTGATTTGGATCAATTCAGTTAAACCATCGACTTTCAAGCAATGAATGGCTGGAATGCGGCAATACCCGGTAGATCACAGGGACCTGGAACGACGAGGCCGTCATTCGGCGGCGGTGCGGATGCGCGGAAGCCGGGCCTGGGCATCGGCCAGGATCGCATCCATGGCGGCAAGCGCCGTATTGACCGGCAAGCCGGGACGCAGCAGGCCCAGACAGTCGCGCAGGGCCTGCGCATCGGTGGAAAAACTGACGCTGTCCAAACCGTCCGCCATGCGCAGGGCCAGACACCGGACCTCCGCGATATCCACGCCACCGGCCTCCCCGCCCAGGGGACGCAGGCTTCGGCGGGCATCGGCGACATTCTGCGCCGCCAGCAGCAGCAGCCCGTCCACCGCCGGTGCCCCCAGCTGGCCGCGCAGGGCGCCCATCGGACCCGTATCAACGGGGCGGGCTTGCGTCACCTGTGCCGGTTCCGCCGCACCCGCCAGACCCACGGCCCCGACCCCGTCGGGCGGGATGATGCGGCCCAGCGTCGACAGAAGCTCTTCCAGCCTGATGGGTTTGGCGATGAAGCCCTGCATACCGACGGCACGGCTGCGCGACACTGTTTCGGGCAGGACATTGGCCGTCAGGGCGACCACGGGTACCGATGCCATTGGCCCACCGCCGTCCCGCAATTTGGCCGTCGTCTCGAAACCATCCATGCCCGGCATGCCGATATCCATCAGCACCAGCTTCACCCGCTGTGCCGCCAGGATGGCCAGGGCCGCCTCCCCATCCTCCGCGGTAATGACCTGCACGCCTTGCCGGGTCAGCAACTGGCTGGCCACGAACTGGTTAACGGCATCATCCTCCACCAGCAGCACCAGGGGCCGGCTGGTCCAGAAGGGCAACAGTCGGGCACCGGCAGACGGGGCCTGGGTCGGTGCTGCGGCCAGCGGCATGGGCAGATCGAGGGTGAAGACGGTGCCATGGCCCAGCGCGCTGTCCACCCTGATGGTACCGCCCATCATGCCGACCAATCGCTTGGAAATGGCCAGGCCCAGCCCGACGCCGCCGAACCGCCGGCTGTCGCCGGCTTCGGCCTGATAGAAAGCGTCGAAGACATGGGGCAGTTTGGCCGCAGAGATACCGATGCCGGTATCCGCCACGGTGACTCGCACCAGGGCGGCACCCGGCGTGGCGCTGGCATGGCCCACGGCGGGCGGCTGGCGGACCGCCACCACCTTGATGCCGCCCCGTTCGGTGAACTTGATGGCATTGCCGATCAGGTTCAGCAGGATCTGGCGCAGGCGGGCGCCATCCATGCTGACATGCCGGGGCACATCGGGTGCGATGAACAGTTCCAGCGTCAGGCCACCCGCCGCCGCGCGGCCCGCCATCAGGTCGATGGCATCATGCAGGCGCTGATGCAGATCCATGGGGGCAGGCAGCAGCGACAGGTGCCCCGCCTCAATCCGGGTGATGTCCAGAAGATCGTCCAGCAGGGCCAGCATGGATTGCCCGGCCTTGTCCATCACCTCCAGAACCTTGCCCTGCGGGGAGGCAGGGTCGTGCTGCCCCTGGCCGTTCAGGATTTCCAGGCCCCCCATGACGGCATTGATGGGGGTACGGATTTCATGGCTGACGGCGGCCAGGAAGACGGATTTGGCGCGGTTGGCGGCATCCGCCGTCTGTGCCGCCTGATCACGTTCGCGGGCCACGCGAGCGTTTTCCGCCGCTTCGGCTTCCAGCCGTCGTTGCAGAAAATCATTGGTCAGGGCCATGACCGCCATACAGCCGGTCACCAGACCGACAATAGCCATCAGGAAATTAAAGGCTGTGCCAGGATTGGGGGAAAAGAAGCCATGTTCATCCTGGCGCACCACGATGTCGATGATGCGCACCAGCAGAACCATGGCCATGAAACCGAAGACCGCAGTAATTACCACCCACAGGCGCGGGGCCACCACCCGACCCTGCCGCCAGCTTTCGAACGCGATGACCAGTTTGATAGCGATCAGCCAGATGGCGATGGCGATGGAACGCAGGATGATGTCGTCCCGGTGGAAGACATCATAGAGCAGCACGGCGGTCAGAATGGACAGCGTCGCCACCGGCACCGTCCATCGCAGCGGCAGGCCCGCAAAACGCCGGATGCCCATCAGCAGCAGGATATGCGCCATACCAACGCTGAGATTGCCCAGCAGCAGCGACAGCCAGAGCGGGATGTAATCGCGCATGGCCAGCACCGAGACGCCGGTAGCCCCCAGGATCACCCCGCCCGTCAGCAGACCCAAACCGGGAATGGCCCGTTGCCGCCACCAATAAATGCTGAGCGATATACCAAGCGCCAGGGCCACCGCCGCGAAAGTCACCAGCAGGGTCACTTGGTCAAGCTGGCGCAGCACGTCCATCACGGATTATCCCCGGCCCGCAGGTTCCCCCTGTTCAACCATGGAAGCAGGGGATTGTCACGTCGCGTCGTTCAGACCTGCCAATACGTCGCAAAGGTTCACCAGCATGCCCGCCGTCGCCCCCCAGATATAGCGGTCGCCATAGGGGAAGGCCCAGAAATGCCGCTGCGCGCCCATGAATTCACGGGCTTCCCGCACCCGGTTGACAGGGTCCAGGATGAAGGTCAGCGGCACCTCGAAAATGGCGTCCACCTCGTTGGGGTCGGGTGTCAGGGTGAAGGGCGGGCGCACATGCGCCACCACCGGCACCACCCGGAACCCGGTGCGGGTGATATAGGTGTCGAGCCGGCCCAGCACCCGCACATGGGTCCGCGGCAGGCCGATCTCCTCTTCCGTCTCGCGCAGGGCGGTGGCGATGGGGTCGATATCGTGCGGTTCCACCCCACCGCCGGGAAAGCTGATCTGGCCGGCATGGGCCGCCAGATGGGCCGTGCGCTGGGTCAGCAGCAGGGTCGGCCCCTCCGCCCGGTCGACCAGCGGAACCAGTACGGCGGCGTCGCGCAGGGTCGGGGCGGTCGGCAAGCCGG
>CALRNG020000449.1:0-3660 GCA_943369495.1 Rhizobium sp. Q54 | reverse complement strand
CAAAGACATGATATGTCGGGGTCAGTAGCATCTTTGGCCCGTCGGTCAGGATCAGGGCCTGGAGCACATTGATCATCTGCGCGATGTTGGCCATGCGCACACGGTCGCCATGCTTATGGAAGATGTTCAGGTTAATGGCCGCCGTCACGGCATCGCGCAGCGTATTCTGCTGTTCCAGGAAACCGGGATTGGTGCCGGGCGTTGGGTCGAACCAGTTGCCCCATTCATCAACGACCAGGGCGACCTTCTTCTTGGGATCATACTTGTCCATGACGGCGCTGTGCTTGGTCAGTAGATCGTCCATCTGCGTGGCCGTCACCATCAGCGCGAACCAGTCGCTCTCCCCGAATTCGGTGGCCGATCCCTTTTCCTTCCAGGTGCCGCGCGTGGGCTTGCCGAAGGAGGGCAGGGCGTAGTGGTGCAGGCTGATAGCGTCGATCATGGTGGCCGATCCGGCCATCACCACTTCCGTCCATTTCACCTCTTCGCCATGGCTGCCACTGGCGATGATCTTGGTTGGCTGACCGGGGGCGGGTTTGATGAAGGTCCTGATCTGGCGCAGAAGGTCGGTGTAATATTCCGGCCGCATATTGCCGCCGCAGCCCCAGGTCTCGTTCCCGATGGCGAACCAGTCCAGCGTCCAGGGCTTGTCCCGTCCATTGGCGCGGCGCGTCTGGGCCAGGGTGGATTGGGATGGGTTGGTCATATACTCAACCCAATCGGCCATTTCGCGGGCAGAGCCGGTGCCGACATTGCCATTCACATAGGTCTTGGCCCCGACCAGTTCGGAGAAATCCATGAATTCATGGGTGCCGAACGCATTAGTTTCCGCCACACCGCCCCAGTTGGTATTGACGCCGACCGGACGCTTGGAACGGGGGCCGATGCCGTCGCGCCAGTGATATTCATCGGCGAAACAGCCACCGGGCCAGCGGATCAGCGGCACACGGATGGCCTTCAGCGCCTCCACCACGTCCTTGCGATAGCCGCGGATATTGGGGATGGATGATTTCTCCCCCACCCAGATGCCTTCATAGATCAGGCGGCCCAGATGTTCGGCGAACTGGCCCTGGATTTCCGGCGCCAGCACGGGGCCGGGCTGGGCCGCGTTGACGGTCACCTTGGCATCCTGGCCAAAGGCCGGAACGGCGGTCAGCAGGCCCAGACACAGGGCCAGGCTGCGGTGCAATCCCTTCATGCGTATTTCCTCCCCCGCATGTTTTTGGCTTCTTCCAACGGGGGCGCATCCTACCTGAATTTATCAGTAGGATCATCATATAATATGATTATTGAGATGAGTGGATGTTACATCAGTCCGGCACTTTTGAAGCTTACATATTTCCCGCCCTTGCCGATGATCACATGGTCATGGATCACCACACCGAGCGCCGTGGCGGCGGTGACGATCTGTTTGGTCATGTCGATATCGGCGCGGCTGGGTGTGGGGTCGCCGCTGGGATGGTTATGGACCAGGATGACGGCGCTGGCGCCCAGTTCCAGGGCGCGGCGCACCACTTCACGCGGATAGACGGGCGTATGGTCCACGGTGCCGCGCTGCTGCACCTCATCAGCGATCAGGGTGTTCTTGCGGTCCAGGAACAGCAGGCGGAACTGCTCCACCGGTTCATGCGCCATGGCCCCGGCACAGTAATCCAGCAGCTTCTGCCAGGATGACAGGATGGGCTGCCCCATCACCTGCTGGCGCGCCATGCGCAGGCCAATGGCGCCGACCACACGGATATGGGCGATGGTGGCGTCGGAGAAGTTGAACCGGTTGCGCAGCGCCTCGGGCGTGGCCTGGGTGACGGCCCACAGGCTGCCGAACGCGCTCAGCAGCTCCTTGGCCAGCGGCTTCACATCGCGCCGGGGGATGGCCTGGAACAGCAGCAGTTCCAGCAGTTCATAATCCTGCAGCGCGTCCGGCCCGGACGCGATGAAACGCTGACGCAGCCGGTCGCGATGGCCATGATAATGCGGCGGCTCCTCCGCCGGGTCGGGCTTTGCCACTGTCGCGGGCTTGGCGGGGACGGGCTTCCCGGCCAGCATGGCGGCCAGCAGGTCATCGTCGGGTGGCGGCGATGTCACCGCCGCCTCATCCATCCGTGCTGTCTTCGCTGTCCGCTTCACCGCCATCCCGCCACACCCATGATGTGCATGACCATCACCGCTCACTTGCCTACAAGTGTAGCAGTGGTAATGGTGCGGCGCCAGACGGGAAGCGGAACAAGATGAAAACACCAAAGAAGACGAGCATGTCGCGTCTTCTTTGGTTGGCGCGTTGAGCGCCCGCGCGCCCATGCGCACACAAGCCAAAGCGTCCGCATGGACGCGCCGGCGATTGAGGATCCTGATCATGTCTTCATGATCAGGGCGACACGCATCAGGCGTAAGGTGGCTTGGTGTACCCGGCGGGCGACAGGGTGAATATCTCGAACCCATCCTTGGTGACACCAATGGAATGTTCGAACTGTGCCGACAGGCTCTTGTCCCGCGTCACGGCGGTCCAGCCGTCGGACAGGACCTTCACCTCATAGCGGCCGGCATTGATCATCGGCTCAATGGTGAAGAACATGCCTTCCTCCAGCACCGCACCCCGGCCTTTCTGACCGTAATGCAGCACGGACGGCGCGTCATGGAACACGCGGCCCAGCCCATGGCCGCAGAAATCACGCACCACGGAAAACCGGAAGCTCTCCGCATAGGACTGGATGGCGTGGCCGATATCGCCCAGGGTGGCCCCCGGCTTCACCACCGAAATGCCGCGCATCAGCGCCTCATAGGTGACATCGACCAGACGCCGCGCCTTCACGCCGACATCACCCACCATGTACATGCGGCTGGTATCGCCGAACCAGCCATCGACGATGACGGTCACATCGATATTGGCGATATCGCCATCGACCAAACGCTTAGGCCCCGGAATGCCGTGGCAGACGACATGGTTGATGGAGATGCAGGACGCCTTGGTATAACCCTTATAGCCGACGGTGGCTGATGTGCCGCCATTGGCCTCCACGAAGGCCAGGATCTTATCGTCCAACTCTTCAGTGACCGCACCGGGAACAACGAAGGGCGTGATGTAATCAAGCGTGGCGGCAGCCAGACGGCCCGCCTTGCGCATGCCCTCGAAATCCTCGGGCTTGTGCAGCTTGATGGAACGCTTGTCTTCGTATTCGTCGGCGAGTTCGGCCTGGGTCATCGGTATCGGCACTTTCAGGAAACGGGAACCATGTTCTGCCCGGCACCTTACACGAAGGGGGGGGCGGCCCGCAAACCCGGCGTCCCAATGCCTGGGACCTGCCTCAAGCATGGATCGGATCGGTCCACGCCTTGCCATGGCGGCATTGCGTGCCCACCCCCTGCCATGATGGCGCGTGATGCGCTATGGTTGCGCCCACCATGAATGAAGACGACCTGATCCTTCCGCCGCCGGTCCCGCCACCCCCCTGCGCCACCTGCGGCAAACCCGATGATCTGTGCCTGTGCGCCGCCCTGGTGCCGGAACGCACTCGCCTGCAATTGCTGGTGCTGATGCATCCGCAGGAACAGGATGTGGAGTTGGGCACCGCCCGCCTGCTGACCGGGCAGATCGAAAACAGCGTGCTGAAGATCGGCCTGTCCTGGCCGTCCCTGTCCAAGGCCCTGGGCCGACCGGTTGAT
>CALRNG020000448.1:0-3664 GCA_943369495.1 Rhizobium sp. Q54 | reverse complement strand
GTGCCGTCGGGCAGGTCCTGATCGGCATCCGCGCCGATGGCGGCGATCTTCGCCCCGACGGTCAGCAGGCTGCCCACCTGGTCAAGGCCGCTGGCCGGGTCGATCAGACGGGCATTGCGGTAAAGCACGGGCTGGGTCATGGCGCACTGGTCTCCCTGGCGTGGTCGGGGCTATTTACCAGAGGCGGCGTCCCGGCGGCGTGCTGATTTCGCGGGCTGTGGTTGAAAATTGGCTGGCCCATCCCTTTGCACTGCTGTTGTCGGCGCCGTCGATTCTGTTACGCTATCGATACGTATCGTCATTCACGGGTGTGGAACATCATGTGCGTTCTGTGTGGCAGATTGGAAGACGCACATGAGTTGACCACGGAGGAACTGGCCGTCCGTGCCGCCGGCGCTACCAACAAGCCCATCTTCTCCGATGCAGCGATCATTGAGCGTCTGCAGGATGACAATGGGGCCTGGTCCCCGAACAAGACCATCGGCATCAGCTTCCTGACCGCGCGCCCCAGCATCAGTACCGGCAAGAATTATGACGGCTTCAACGTCCTGACCGATCCGCAGAAGGAGACGGTGCGTCTGGCGCTGCAGCTCTGGTCCGACGTCGCCGACCTGACGTTCAAGGAGGACGCCGCCAGTGCGGAACGGCAGGGCCAGATCACCTTCGCCAATTCCGACACGATCACGGAAGGCGTCTGGGGCTTTGCCTTCACGTCGGGCACCACGCGGCCGGTCTGGATCAATTTTAACGGCGGTACGGATACCTGGAGCCGTACTCCCGGCAGTTATGATCTCTCCGCCACCTTGCATGAGATCGGGCACGCCCTGGGCCTGAACCATCCCAGCGATTACAATGCGTCGGACAGCGGGGAGGAAACCTACGCCAACAGCGCGGATTTCATGCAGGATAACCGCCTGTACACCATCATGTCCTATTTCAATGCCACGGAGATCGGCGGCAATCACGGGCGCAAATATGCAGCCACGCCCATGGTGTACGACCTGCTGGCAGTGCAGGATTTCTATGGCCGCAATTATGCCACGCGCGCCGGTGACACGGTCTATGGCTTCAACAGCACGGCTGAACGCTCTGTGCTGGACTTCACTGTCAACACCCAGCCCGTGGTGACCATCTGGGACGGGGGTGGGCGCAACAGTCTGGACCTGTCCGGCTTCACCAACGCATCAACCGTTGACCTGCGTCCCGGTTCCTATTCCGACGTGGCGGGGCTGCGCAGCAACCTGTCGATCGCCTTTGCGACCTATGTTGCGGATGTCGTCACGGGTACCGGCACGGACAGTGTGCGTGACAATGTGCTGGCCAACCGCATCGTCACGGGCGCCGGCGATGACGCGATCACGGTCACCATCGGCAATGACAGTGTCGATGGTGGTGCGGGCACTGACATTTTGCAGATCCAGGGCAGCAAGGACCTGTATCGGGCCATCAGCAACGCCGATGGCACGCTGACCCTGCGTGGCCCCACGGGCAGCATCCTGGTCAGCAATGTTGAGAAGTTCACCTTCAGCGGTACTGCGGGGCA
Source organism: Rhizobium sp. Q54 (assembly GCA_943369495.1). Taxonomy (GTDB): domain Bacteria; phylum Pseudomonadota; class Alphaproteobacteria; order Azospirillales; family Azospirillaceae; genus Niveispirillum. The sequence continues at coordinate 2,121 of CALRNG020000448.1, read as the reverse complement.
GACCCTGACACGGGCGCAGGTGGCGGCGCTGGATTTCAGCGGTATGCTTTATGTCGCGGCCAATCCTGACCTGATCCTGGCTTTCGGCGGCAACCTGACGGCGGCGACCAACCATTGGCAGACGTTCGGCCGGAACGAGAACCGTCCGCTGGACGGGTTCAATGCGCTGGGATATCTGGCCAGCAACAAGGACCTTATTGCTGCCTTTGGCTACGACCTGACCGCCGCCACCATGCATTATATCAGCTACGGCTATCGCGAAGGCCGGGCGGTGAGTGGCTTCGATGGGCTGGCCTGGCTGGCCAGTGACACGTCGCGTCTGGACAAGATCGGGTTGAGTGCGGTCGCCGGTCAGATCGATTACATCCAGAATGGCGCGCCGAAAGGATTGAGCATCACCTTCGATGGTCTGGCCTATGTCGCCTCATACGCCGACCTGCGCGCCAGTATCGGCATGAATGCCGCCGCCGGTCTGCAACACTATCTGAACACCGGCGTGAAGGAATATCGGGAGGTCCGGTTCGACGTGGCCAATTATCTGGCCTCGAACACCGATCTGGCCCGCGCCTTCGGTTACAATCTGGACCGCGCCTATTTTCACTATTTCTATTATGGCGTGGTGGAGGGCCGAACCGACGACAGCTTCAACGTCTATGACTATGCGGGGTCAAACCCCACGGTCGTGGCGTCGCTGGGTTATGACGTTGCGGCCTTGACCAAGCATTACATCACCACGGGTCTGGCGCAGGGGCTGGTGACCACCCGGTTTGACGTCACGGCCTACGCCATTCAGAATGACATCACCGGTGATGGCTGGCAGGAGCGGGCAACGAAGGCGTATCTGGCCGGCAACCGCACCAACGGCACGCCCTTTGGCACCGATCAGGATAAGCACCTCCTGACCATTGGGAAGGCCGAAACCGGAAACTTCAGCAATATCGACGATATTGACTGGTTCACGTTCCGGGGCGATGCCTATACGAACTACAAGGTGACCGTCGATTTCCTGACGGCGTCAAACAGTTCGACATTGGCTGAACTGAGCCTTCGGGGCGAGGATAATGTCCTGGTGACCTACGAATATGGCCGCTACCCGTCGATGTCGATTGAGATTTTCACGCACGAGGCGGAAGACGTGTACATCACGCTGGAGGCGTGGAGTTCGACGGCCAAGGATTACAAGATCACCGTTGCCGTCGTGACCGGCGGCGCCATTGCCGCCGGCGCTCCCGTGGCCGCCGCCGCCGCCCCCGACCTGGATATGGTCGCAAGGATGGAGAGTGCTGCCATCGACAATTACTGGCTGGCGTGACCCAAGCGCGGCTGACCCCTGTCAGCCGCGTCATCGCTAGAACGTATTTCCGTTGACCGGAAACACGCTCTAGCAGTTTGTTGTCCTCAGGTGCCGGCGCGGCATCCGCCGCTTGGCTTCCGCACCACGAGGCGCGCGGCGGCAGTCGCCGCCGGAGCGGTTTTCCAGTCAAAGGAAAACCGCTCTAATGATCAATCTTCCAGCATGTTGGCCAGCTTGAGCGCGATGCCCATGCTGCCGCTGACCTTCAGCTTGCCGGTCATGAAGGCCAGGGTCGGGGCCAGCTTGCCATCGGCCAGCTTTGCCAGATTGTCAGGCGAGATGGTAAGGGTGGTGTCCGGCGCACCGCCTTCACGGCTGATGGTCGGCGGCGTGGTGCGACCGTCGATGAACAGGGTGCTGCCACCGCCCAGGTCGAACTTCACCAGCGCGCCCAGCCCGACAAAATTCAGCACATTGGCCTTCATCCGGGCTTCGATCTGATCGACGGTCATGACTTCCTCTTGGCATTCTAACGTTTACGTAAGCGGAACTTATAGCGTGAACAAATGGTCCCGGCAACAGGAAGACCCTGACCGAAAGGTTCAGAGCTGTTTTCGGTTGACCGGAACCAGCTTCGGCGGCGACTACCGCCGCGCCGCCCATGCGGCGTGAAGCCAAGCTGCGGATGCAGCGCCGGCGCTTGAGGAAAACGAAAAGCTGGAGCGTGTTTCCGGTCAACGGAAACACGCTCTAAAAAGCAAAGGGGCGCCTCCCGCGGGAGGCGCCCCTTTTTTGTGCCACAAAGCCGGGGCGCCTTACCCCAGCCG
>CALRNG020000447.1:0-3688 GCA_943369495.1 Rhizobium sp. Q54 | reverse complement strand
GGATCACCGATACCCAGGGCCGGCATGCCGGCTTCTTTGATGGCGGTAATCCCGGCCATGCTGTCCTCCACGCCCAGGCACGCGGGCGCGGGGACATCCAGGGCCTGGGCGACCGACAGGAAGATGTCGGGCGCTGGCTTCGGATTGGGGATGGCACCGGCATCGGCGACATGGTCGAACAGGTCGATGATGCCCAGGCGCGTCAGAAGGGTGGGGGCGTTGCGGCTGGCCGATGCCACGCCCAGCTTCAGCCCGGCGTCCTTGGCGGCCAGCAGCAGGTCGCGCACGCCCTCGAACAGATCATCGGGGCTGAACCTTGCGATCAGGTCCTGGTAGTAGCCGTTCTTGGCGGTCGCGGCGGCGAGCTTCTCGGCATCCGTCAGGGTGACGCCAGAGCCGGCCAGGATGCGTTCCAGGCTGCCCATGCGGTCGATGCCCTTCAGCGCCTCATTCTTTTCGCGATCGAAGGGCACGCCCAGTTCGTTGGCCAGACGCCGCCAGGCCTGATAATGGCCTTCCGCCGTATCGGTCAGGACGCCGTCCAGATCGAAGATGATGGCCTTCACGGGTGCAGGGAAGGGGGTATGCGCGATGGCTGTGTCCTGACCCGGTGTCAGGGCGACGGCGGCGCCATGGTGCTGGATGGTCAGCGCATCGCCCGACAGCAGGCGGTAGGTGGTGCCGACCGGGTCCACCGTCACCCGCAGGCGGCGACCCTGCCAATGGATACCGAAACCGTAACGGGTCCAGCCGGGGGGCAGGAGGGGCGCAAAGCGGGCGATGCCGCCCTGCCAGCGCAGGCCGCCGAAGCCCCAGGCGATGCCCAGCCAGGACCCGGCCATAGCCGCCATATGCACGCCATGGCTGGCATTGCCATGCAGGTCATCCAGGTCGATACGGGCCGTTTCGGTAAAGTAATGAATGGCCTTTTCACTGTCGCCCAGCTCGGCGGCCAGGATGCCGTAGGTGCTGGGCGACAGGGTGCTGTCATGCACCGTTACGGTTTCGTAATAATCGAAATTGCGGCGCTTCAGGGTCGGTGAGAACCGGTCGCCGGCCAGCAACATGGCCAGGACCACGTCGGCCTGCTTGCACACCTGATGGCGGTAGATCGCCAGCGGATGGTAGTGCAGCAGCAGGGGATATTTGTCGGCGGGCGTGTCGGCGAAGGGCCAGACAGGCTTGGACAGGAAATCATCATCCTGCGGGCTGACGCCCAGGTCGGCGTCGGTGGGCAGGTACATGGCATCCGCCGCCCGCTGCCACAGGGCGACCTCTTCATCGGTCAGGCCGATGCGGGCGGCCAGGGCCGATAGCTGGTCGGGCGCGTCGCTGCGCATGCGGCGATAAAGAGCGGCGGCATGGGCCAGATGGGCGGCGGCCATGGCGTTGGTGTAGAAGTTATTGTTCACTAGTGCTGTGTACTCGTCCGGCCCCGTCACCTCATGGATGGTGAAGGCCCCGCCCTTGCGGGCGTTGAAATGCCCGACCTGCGGCCAGATGCGGGCTGTCTCAAACAGCATTTCGGCGGCGTGGGCATAGAGAAAGGCGCTGTCGCCGGTGGCTTCCTCATAAAGGCGGGCGGCGAAGGCGATGTCGGCATTGATATGGTACTGGGCCGAGCCGCTGGGGTAATGGGCTGAACATTCATCGCCGGCGATGGTGCGCCAGGGGAACAGAGCACCGACGCTGTGCCCCATGCCGCGGGCATGGGCGCGGGCGCGGTCCAGCCGACCGATCCGGTATTCCAGCATGCGCCGCGCCAGGTGCGGGGCCGTGAAGGCCAGGACCGGCAGGATGAAGGTTTCCGTGTCCCAGAAATAATGGCCCTCATACCCTTCCCCCGTCAGGCCCTTGGCCGCGATGGAGGTGGCGCCGTCGCGGCCCGTCGACTGGTACAGGTGGAACAGGTTGAAGCGGATGGCCTGCTGCAGGCCCGCTTCGCCCTCGATCACCACATCGGCATCGGCCCAGAAGCGGGCCAGATCATCGGCCTGTTCCGCCGCGATCAGGTCCCAACCGGCGGTGCGGGCAGCGGCCAGGGTGGTGCCGGCAGCGGCGAACAGGGCGGCGACGTCGCCATCATGATCGGCCCAGGCATAGGCGGCGAACTTCACCAGGCTGGCTTCACCGCCGGGCGTCAGGTCGGCATGAAAGGGTTGGCGGATGCTGTCCAGCGTCAGGAAGGGCGATTCTGGCGACAGGACGTGACCGGGCACATGATCCTGACGCAGCAGGCAGGTGCGGCGCGACAGGCGGGCCGTCTGACGCAGGGCGGCGGGGATGCCGCCTTCTTCCACCGGGGAGCTGTCCACGCCGCCGGCGCCCAGCGACACACCGATGCGCGGGTCATCGCCCTGCCCCTCCGCCCGGCGGCCCCAGCGCAGGTCCGACAGCATTGTGACGGCCCCGGTATAGTCCAGCGAGCGGACGTTGACGCGCATGGCCAGCAGGCCGGGGCGCGAAAGGCTGACCAGACGGTCGGTGGTGATCTCCACCGTGCCGGCCCTGGCCGTGTAGCGCATCGACGTGCGGAACCGGCCTGTGGACAGATCCAGTTCGCGGATCAGGCCGGCATCCGGCGTCAGGGTGACGGTTTCCCCGTCCAGCACGACCCGCACATGCTTGGCATCGGCCACGGGCACGCGGGTGTCGGTGTTGAGCGCGAAGCCCGTGAATTTCTCATGATAATGGATCGGCGCCTGTTCGAAGAAGGCGGCCAGGAAGGCACCGTCGCTGGCGCTGTCCACGCCATCAATGCCGCCGCGCACGCCCAGCGCGCCATTGGCCAGGGCGAACAGGCTTTCGTCACGCGCCGCATTCGCCGGATCGAAACCCGCAACCCGGATGGTCCAGCCATCCCCGGCATCGGCACGCACATTTCCTGCGCGGACGTGAGATGCTCTCTCCGCCACGGCAACCCTCCCCAGGATACGCTTGATCCACCGCCATGATGCGGTGGTTGGGCCTTAAGCTACCATCAATGATATCGATGTCAAGATATCGATATCATTTTTCTGACTAGATATGCGAAGGGGGGCTAGGCCTCTGCGATTGGGCCTTGCCAAAGCCTTGGAAAAAATCGCTTCCCGTGCCAATGTCGCGCTTCCCGTCCGTCACCCGCCGAAAGCCCGATGACTAAGCCCGCCGCCACCCGCGGACCCGAGATTGACGTCAAGGCCGGGCCTGCCGGCCGGTTGACCATGGCCGACCTGGCGGAACTGGCGCAGGTATCGAAGATCACGGTGTCCCGCGCGCTGCGCGACAGCCCGACAGTGAAGCCCGACACACGGGCCAAGATCCAGGCGCTGGCCAAGGAACATGGCTATAAGCTGAACCTGTCGGCGCGCAGCCTGCGCCTGCAACGGTCCAATACGGTGGCGGTGGTGGTGGAGATGAAGCCCAGCCCCGACCGGCCCCTGTCTGACCCGTTCCCCATGGCCCTGATGGGCGGCATCTGCCAGGAACTGACCAGCATCGGCTATGCCGTCGTGCTGACCACCCGCGACGGGGTCCATACGCCGGCGGTGCAGACGGCGGACGGCATCATCCTGCTGGGCCAGGGCAGCAATGATGAGGCGGCGGTGCAACTGGCCGACAGTGACGTGCCCCTGGTCGTCTGGGGGGCCGAGGCGCCGGAGCATGATTATGTGACGGTCGGATCGGACAACAGGCAGGGCGGGGCCCT
>CALRNG020000446.1:0-3694 GCA_943369495.1 Rhizobium sp. Q54 | reverse complement strand
CCCCGGGCCAGGGAACAACCGTCAGCATCCGGCTGCCCACGCGCCTGCATGTGTGATGGTGGCGGGGGTCAGACGACGGCGGCCACCACCTTCACCACCGCCTTGCCGACCTTCACCAGAACATCGCCGACACCGATATTCTTGCCGCCGTCGGTGGTGTTTTCTATCGTGTCGCTACCGGGATAGATGGTCAGATTGACATTGTCGCTGATCTTGACGCCCGCCGGCAGCGGGTCCGGATAGGTGCTGGTTTCCGCGAAATAAATGCTGTTGCCATCCTTCCACAGGCTGAAGGCATAGCTGGTTGACGTGAAGGTCATCCGGTGCTCGTTCCACCATTCCGGACCACTGCAATCCGGGATGTCGCAGCCCTTGCCCTTCTGGCCGGGGGTATTGCTTGCACCGTCTTTGGCCACCGTCATGTCGTCGGCGGCGCATTCCAGATTTTGGAAAATCAGGTCCTCACCCGTTTCGTTGGTGACGGTCCAAAGCTTGTGGTTGCCCATGACTGGTTTCCTCCGTGGAGAAGACGAATGGAGGGAGTGTATCTCCCACCATGGCAACGTATCATAGAGATTAATCATAAGGAGTCGAGATAAACTCCAACCTAAAGATGCAAAAATCATATTTAAGCGCACATAAGGAAACCCCACTGAACCCTATGGCGCAGTGGGGTTTCCAATTTGTCGATGTACTGTCTGACGGACCGTCGGACCTGCTCACATATCCAGATCGACGATGACCGGCACATGGTCGCTGGGCTTGGGCTCCCATCCCCGCGCCTCGCGCAGGATGGTCTGGCCTTTCAGGGAGGAGGCCAGCGGCGGGGTGACCCAGATATGGTCCAGACGGCGGCCCTTGTTCGACAGGTTCCAGTCAGCGGCGCGGTAGGACCACCAGCTGTAAAGCTTCTGATCCCCCGGCACGAAATGCCGGACCGCATCGACCCAGTTCAGGCTGTTCTGCAGCGCCGTCAGCTTTTCCACCTCGATCGGGGTGTGGGAGACAACGTCCAGCAGCTGCTTGTGCGACCAGACATCATGTTCCAGGGGCGCGATGTTCAGATCGCCCACCAGGATCATGGGCTGGTCCGGCGACCGCTTCTCCTGGAACCAGGCCTGCATCTCATCCAGGAACTGAAGCTTGTGGGCGAACTTGTCGTTCAGTGCGGGGTCGGGGATGTCGCCGCCGGCGGGGATGTAGAGATTGTGGATCTCGACCCCATTGGCCAGCGTCGCCAGGACGTGACGGCAATCCTCCTTGCCGCAGGAATGGCGAACATCGCGTGAGGTGAAGGGGATGCGCGACAGGATGGCGACGCCATTATAGCTCTTCATCCCGTGGATATGGATATGCTCATACCCGCGCGCCTTGAACTCGCCGCGCGGGAAGGCGTCGTCCACCACCTTGGTTTCCTGCAGGCACAAAACGTCGGGCTGCTGCTCATCCAGCAGCTTGCCCACGATATCGATGCGCAGGCGGACGGAGTTGATGTTCCAGGTGGCGATACGCACGGGAGCAGCCTCGGATTGTCGGGGACGGGATGGCGACAGGATTAGGCGGACCGCTGGCGCCTGTCCAGACCAGCGATGGCCAGCCCGTCCGATTGCCGCCGATACAACCAACGGCAGTTTTTCCCCGCCAAAGGGCTAGAAGTCGGCGGCCCACACCCTATCTGGAAAACGTTATAAACACAGGCAATAGGGTGGGGCATGTTTGGCAAGGTTGGGCAGGACGCTGCGGCAACGCTGGCGGCGGTTTCGGGGACGCAGGCCCTGATCGAATTCAAACCAGATGGAACCATCCTGACGGCCAATAACGCCTTCCTGTCCCTGATGGGCTATACGCTGGCGGAGATCAAGGGACAGCATCACCGCATGTTTGTCGATCCCGCCGATGTGGCCAACCCTGCCTATGCCCGGTTCTGGTCCGACCTGGCCAGCGGGCGGGCTGTGCCGGCGCAGGCAAGCCGTCGCGTTGCCAAGGGGGGCCGCCCTGTCTGGATCCAGGGGTCGTACAACCCCGTCCTGGATGGGCGCGGACGTGTCTACAAGGTGGTGAAGATCGCCAGCGACGTCACCGACCAGCGGCTGCGCGCCGCCGACCTGTCGGGCCAGATCGAGGCGCTGGGCCGGTCACAGGCAGTGATCACCTTTGACCTGGACGGCCATATCCTGGATGCGAACGAGAATTTTCTGTCCCTGCTGGGCTATCGGCTGGAGGATGTGAAGGGCCATCATCACCGCACCTTTGTTGATCCGGTGGAGGCATCGTCGGAGGGATATCGCAGATTGTGGAACGACCTGCGCCAGGGTCGGCACAGCGCCGGTGAATTCCGCCGCCTGACCCGCGATGGGCAGGAGGTCTATATCCATGCCACCTACAACCCCATCCTGGACATGAATGGCAAGGTGTTCAAGGTGGTGAAATTTGCCAGCGACATCACCGCCCAGGTGAAGGCGCGGCACAGCAATGAACAGGTCCTGGCCCTGGTCCAGCGCTATCTGGACGACATTGTGCAGGCGGTGGAGGTTTCCAACCGACAGGCCATGGACACCTCGGGCGCCACCGAACAGACCAGTGCCAATATCCAGGCTGTGGCTGTGGGCACCGACCAGCTGGATGGTTCCATCCGTTCCATTGCCCAGAATATGAACCAGTCGCGGCATGCCGCCGAACAGGTCTTTGCCCAGGTGGACGCGGTGGGTCAGGCCATGGCGCGGCTGGTGGATGGCACCAGCGCCATGAATGGCATTGTCAGCCTGATCCAGGAGATTGCCGGTCAGATCAACCTGCTGGCGCTGAACGCCACCATTGAAAGTGCGCGCGCGGGAGAGGCAGGCAAAGGCTTCGCGGTGGTCGCAACAGAAGTGAAAAGCCTGGCCCGTCAGGCATCGGAGGCCACCCAGCGCATCGCCGATGAGATCGGTACGGTCCAACATGTGGCCGATGATGTGGCAAGCCAGGTCAGCCACATCCATGACGCCGTCGCCGCCGTGCGCAGTTTGGTGCTGAGTACGGCTGGTGCCATCGATCAGCAGAGCAGTGTCGCCCGGCTGATGACGCAGAACATGCAGGAAAGCTCCCTGGCGGTCCAACGCATCGCCGGCAATGTCGGCGATATTTCCCGTTCCACCGCCCTGGCCAACGATCAGGTGACGCGGGTACGCGAAGCCCTGGGCGCGCTGGCCTGACACCGTGCAGGCCGGGCGGCCAGGGTCGGGGTTGGGGACATAGGGAAGGTTGGCGGGGGCCTGCCATTCCCGTGCCCCGCCTTGCCGGGGGCTTTGCCGGCATGATATCGATTCCATCACCGGCTTTGGGCCGGTTTCGGCCTGACCTCCTGCGCATGGCCGGCATCGCCCCCTGCCCTGCGGATCATGACCCCTTCCCGCCCCCGTTCCAGTTTGCCAACCGCCCTGATTGCCATGGCGTTCCTGGCCTTCATCAGCCTGGGGCTGCCCGACGGGTTGCCAGGCGTGACCTGGCCTTTCATCCGCGAGACCTTCGACCGGCCGCTGGGCAATCTCGGCATCCTGCTGATCTGTGGCACCGGTGGATATCTGTTCTCCGGTCTGGCGGGCGGCAGTATCGTGCGCCGCACGGGCCTGGGTCTGGTGCTGACGGTCAGCAGTGCGGCGATGGTGGCCAGTCTGTTGACCTATGCCCTGACCCCGTCCTTCTATCTGCTGAT
>CALRNG020000445.1:0-3694 GCA_943369495.1 Rhizobium sp. Q54 | reverse complement strand
CCAGGCATTGCGACGGAACCATTGGTTCAATGACGACCGGCCACAGTCGAAGCTTTCTCGGTCATCTGTTGCCGCCAGCGGCCTTGGGGCGACTATTCTTGCCATGCCAGGGGCCGCGCCGCGAGTTTCGCTAACGCCGGAACCTCCCTGGCGGGCGCTTCCGCCCAGGCTTCAAACTTTTCCCAGTCGGCGGCCGGGATCGTCAGCAACCGGTGGTCGATGACGTCTATCTCGGCTGCCTCCAACGCTTTGCGGCGAATGAAATCGCTCAGGCTGGTTCGGTTATGCTGCGCGGCCAGTTCCAGCAACGCCCGCTCGCGTGGCGAAACGCGCAGGCTGACAGGTTGGTTTGTTGCGTTCAAAGTCTGGCTCCACGGCTGTATGACAAAGTTATACGACCCTATCTGACTTTGTCATGCAGCACCGAGAAGTCAATCCCGGCTGACGAGGCCAATGGCTTTGTCCGCAAGGTCACGTCGTCCATCCATAATGCGAACGATTGCGATTTGATCGACCTGCCCGTGATTTGTATCCGGGATCGTCTCATAAAGAATTAGGTAGGAAGCCTCGACCAGAACCCGCAGGCTAGGCTTGATGTCGGGTCGGCGGGGTCCAAGCCGGGGATGCGCAGATAACTGATTGGCCCGCGCTTCAATCGTGTTAAAGAGCCGTTCAGCAGCGCTCGGGTTTTCAAGTCCAATCGCCACATAGATATCCAGCAGGTCAGTCCTTGCCTGCGGGTGCCAGACAATTTCAGCCGGCATGGGAACGGGCGACCCGCAGGCGTTCTCGCGCTTCCTGCCGCAGTTGGCCGATATCCAGCGCCGTTGCAGGACCACTGGCCTTTCCAGTGTCCCATGCCTGTGCCAGAGCTGTTGCGTCCATACCGACCAGGGCGCGCTGGCACTGCCACAATTCCATCGCTTCCTGAACGATTTCGTCAGTCGTCCTGTATTCACCGGCTTTGACAGCATTGGTCATCGCCGCAATCTGCTCACCGGTCAGGGCAACACGAACTTCCCTTACGTCCGGCATGGCTGTTCTCCGATCAGACCCTAAGTCATATATGGCCATGCATGATTGGGAATGTCCACCGCCACCCGTTCCACCAGCCCCTCACTTAAAAATCACCGTCCGCGACCCATCCATGATGATGCGGCGTTCCAGCTGCCACCGAACCGCCCGCGCCAGGACGGCGCATTCGACGTCGCTGCCCATATCGACAAGGTCTTCGGGCGTGTGGCTGTGGTCAACGCGCTGGATGTCCTGTTCGATGATGGGGCCTTCATCCAGGTCGGTGGTCACGAAATGGGCCGTGGCGCCGATGATCTTCACGCCGCGCTCATGCGCCTGGTGATAGGGCTTGGCGCCCTTGAAGCTGGGCAGGAAGCTGTGATGGATGTTGATGCAGCGGCCCGACAGCACCTCGCAGAATGTCGGCGACAGGATCTGCATGTACCGGGCCAGCACCACCAGATTGGCGCCGCTGTCCTGAATGATCCGGGTGAACTGAGCCTCTTGCGCTTCCTTGTTACCCTTGGTCACCGGCAGATGGTGATAGGTGATGCCCGACCATTCGACAAAGCTGCGCATATCGTCATGGTTTGACACGACGGCGGGGATGTCCATGGGCAGGCTGCCCGACCGCTGCCGGTGCAGCAGGTCGTAAAGGCAATGGCCGAACTTCGACACGGCGATCACCACCTTGGGCCGTACCGACAGGTCATGCAGTTCCCAATGCATGTCATACTGGCGCGCGATGGGCGCAAACCCTTCCTTCAGCGCGTCCAGATCGGGGAAGTCGGCCCCGTCGGCGCGGAACACCGTGCGCATGAAGAACAGGTTGTTCAGCGCGTCATTGAAATGGTTCGATTCCGTGATCGACGCGTCATGCTTGGCCAGATAGGTGGATACCGCCGCCACGATTCCCTTGCGGTCCGGGCACCGCACGATCAGCACATAATGGCCCTGTTCCCCGATCACCGACATGTCACGCACCCGCTACATCATCAAAAATTCGTGAGGGCAGGAGAGTTGCGACTGGCGAACCGCCTTGTCCACCCCCAGATTAAGGAAAGCCAGCGGAAGGATGGCCGCCATGCAAAAACCGCTTGACGTGCGCGGAAGGTTCACTTACCTATTACGTAAACGTAAGCCACCTGTCAGGGACAAGGGCAGCTCTCATGCTGAACACCATCGATCAGGCCAAACCCGCCTATAACCCGGCGCAAACCTTCACCATCGGTCAGTTGGCGGAAGAATTCGGCCTGACCCTGCGGTCGCTGCGGTTTTATGAGGATGAAGGCTTGATCTCGCCGGCCCGCATGGGCCAGACGCGAATCTATACCCACCGTGACCGCGCCCGGCTGAAGCTGATCTGCCGGGGCAAGCGGCTGGGCTTCTCCATCGGGGAGATCAAGGATTTCCTCGACCTGTATGACACGGACGAGGCGCAGGTGGAGCAGATGATGTTTCTGCTGCGCCGGGCACGCGACCGTATCGTGCATCTGGAACAGCAGCTGCGCGATGTGCAGCAGACGCTCAAGGAACTGCATGAGATTGACGGCATGATCGTGTCGCACCTGCATTCCAAGGGTGTGCCGGTCCCTGCCGAATAAGCATCTTTCCTCGGGCGGAATGATTTCATACGCCCGTTTGAATGGTTTATCCTGTCCCTAAAATGTGACGGTACCGTCCGACAGAGGCGGGCCGCAGCCAACCCCAAGGCGAGGAGTGCTCCAGAGATGAAGAACGTCGTGATTGCCGGTTACGCCCGGTCCCCCTTCCACATTGCCAACAAGGGCGAGCTGACGAAGGTGCGCCCGGACGATCTGGCCGCCGCTGTTGTGAAGGAACTGCTGGCCCGTACCGGTGTTGACGGCGCCGCCGTGGAAGACCTGATCCTGGGCTGCGCCTTCCCGGAAGGTGAGCAGGGCTTCAACGTCGCCAAGCTGGTGGCCATGATCGCCGGCCTGCCGCAGTCGGTGGCTGGCGCCACGGTAAACCGTTTCTGCGGCTCCTCGATGCAGTCGATCCATCAGGCCGCCGGCGCCATCGCGCTGGGTGCTGGTGACTGCTTCATTGCTGCCGGCGTGGAAAGCATGAGCCGCGTGCCGATGGGCGGTTACAACCCGATGCCCAACGCCGCCTTGCATGCCGCCAACCCCGGCGCCTACATGGCCATGGGCATCACCGCGGAAAACCTCGCCAAGAAGTTCGGCTTCACCCGCGCCCAGCAGGAAGCCTATGCGGTGGAAAGCCACGCCAAGGCCGCCAAGGCCCAGGCTGAGGGCCGCTTTGAGGCTGAGATCGTCCCCATCACCGTGCCCGGTGGCAAGGTGGTGAGTCAGGATGGCGGCATCCGCGCCGGCACGACCGCTGAGGGTCTGGCGACCCTGAAGCTGGCCTTTGATGCCGAAAACGGCACCGTCACCGCCGGCACCTCCTCGCCCCTGACCGATGGCGCCTCGGCCACGCTGGTCTGTTCCGAAGATTTCGCCAAGGCCCATGGCCTGAAGATCATTGCCAAGATCCGCTCCATCGCGGTCTCGGGCTGCGATCCCACCATCATGGGCTATGGCCCGGTTCCGGCGTCCAAGAAGGCGCTGGCCCGCGCCGGTCTGACCATCGCCGATATCGACATCGTGGAAAGCAATGAGGCGTTCGCCGCGCAGTCCATGACGGTCGCCAAGGA
>CALRNG020000444.1:0-3699 GCA_943369495.1 Rhizobium sp. Q54 | reverse complement strand
GCCGCCCTTTCTTTTTGAGATGCAGATATCCAATGAAAATACAGTAAAATTAAAGATAAATTGTTCTGTTAAACGCCACAGATTTCTTCCATTGCCCGACGCCGGACGTTGGGGTACAGCCGACCCTATGCGCTTCATGATACGCATCTTGATCTGGTCATTGCTGGTAGGGTTGGTTCTGGCTGGGCTGGGCTGGGCTGGGCTGGACGCCAGCCGACCTGATTGGCCGTCTCTGGGGGCTGGTTGGCCATCTGCCGGGCTGGTTGCTGGGTGCCGCCGACTGGGCTTGGCCCTACATAAGCCAGGGGGCGGTCATCGTGGTGCCGCTGGCCTTGATTGGCCTGCTGCTGGAAATGCGGCGCCGCCGCCGCCGGACTGACCAGCGCAGCCCGGATTAGGCGCAGCCGTGATCCGCGGGGACCCCGGTGTCGCTCTGCGGATTACGCTTCGCTAACCCGCGCTACGATAAAGCTGAGGGATTGATATCACCCGATATAGGGGCCGTCAGTTCGGCAGGCCGCGCTTCTCAGCCGCCGCGACATGGACCAGCCGGGCTGCCTTGTTGAAGTTCATGGTAATCATCAGCGTGGCGCGGCCACGGATCAGGTGGACATTCTTCTCCGCATCCACCGGCAGCGGCACCTTGCGGGCCATGCAATGGGCGATCAAGGCCGCCTGCAGCTCATTATCCGGCACGGTGACGGTCTCGCGACCGTGGTCATAGCTCAAGGTGCAGGTGACGCCCTCGTCCCCGCCATCCATGCGAAGGCCACTGATCTGCCCCAGCGGTAACTCCTCCTTCAGGCGGCGCTTACGATCCAGCACGGCCACGAGCACCTCGCGGTCGGTGAACAGAATGCAGCGTAGTTCCTTCATGGGGCAACGTCCGGTAGCAACATTAATTGGTTACCTTACGCTGATCCCATCGCATGGCACAGCCCGGAACCTATGAACTTTTGGATGGGGTCGGGCGCGTTGCCATTCAAAAGCCTGGGGTCTGACCCTTGCCGCCATAAAGCGCCTCGGGCGACAGCAGCACCGGATCGGTGATGGTCAGGCCATCGGCATCGGCACGGCGGTAGAAGCAGGAGCGCCTTCCCGTGTGGCAGGCGGGGCCTTGCTGATCGACGCGCAGCAGGATGGTATCGCCATCACAATCCACCCGCCATTCCACCAGCATCTGTACCTGGCCGGAGCTTTCGCCCTTGCGCCAGAAATTCTGGCGTGACCGGGACCAGTAGCAGACGCGGCCCGTGCGCAGGGTTTCCGCGATGCTGTCCCGGTTCATCCAGGCCATCATCAGTACCTCGCCGCTGTCATGCTGCTGGGCGATGGCGGGGACCAGGCCGTCGGCATCAAACTTTACGGCGGCGATGGCGGCCTCGATGCTGGCATCGGGCAGCGGAAAGGTGTTCATCGTGCCTCCAGCGCCGCGTTGAGGCGGGCAAAGCCCGCGTCCAGATCGGCGATCAGATCGTCCACATCCTCCAGCCCGATATGCAGGCGGATCAGTTCCCCGCCGGTCCAGCGGACGGCGGTGCGGATCGGCGTGGGGTTGGAAGGCAGGATCAGGCTTTCAAAGCCGCCCCAGCTATAGCCCATGCCGAAATGCGCCATGCCATCGACCATGGCGGCCAGGGCGGTCCGAGGGGTCGCAGCCATTTCGAACGCGAACAGGCCGCAGGCGCCCGTGAAATCGCGTTTCCAAAGCTCATGACCGGGGCAGGCGGGCAATGCCGGGTGGCGGACCCGCGTCACCTCCGGTCGCGTCTCCAGCCACCGCGCGACCTTCAGGCCGGACTCATGGTGGCGACGCATGCGCACTGGCAGGCTGCGCAACCCGCGCAGGCCCAGGAACAGATCATCCACCGAGGCACAGGCCCCCAGTTCCACCGCCGCCTTCTTCAGGCGCAGCCAGTGATCCTGCCGCGCACAGACGGCGACGCCCAGGCTGGCATCGGAATGGCCGCCAACATATTTGGTCGCCGACTGAATGGAGACATGAACGCCATGCTTCAGTGGCTTGAACTGCAGGCCCGCCGCCCAGGTATTGTCGATCATCACGACAATGTCGGGATTGGCGGCGCTAACGGCGGCACTGATGGCTGGGACGTCCTGGACCTCGAAGGTCAGGGATCCGGGCGATTCCAGGAACACGACCTTGGTGGTTGGGCGCAGCAGGCCGGTGATCCCCCCCCCGATGCCTGGATCGAAATACTCCACCGTCACGCCCGTCCGCGTCAGGATGCCATTGGCGAAGTTTCGGGTCGGGGCATAGGCCGTGTCGGCGATCAGGACATGGTCGCCCTGGCGGGTGAAGGCCAGAAGGCTGCTGGTGATGGCCTGCAGGCCCGACGCGTAGGAGACGGCGTCATGCCCTTCCTCCAGCTCTGTCATGGCCGCTTCGAAGGCGTGGCTGGACGGGTTGCCGGTACGGCCATAACGCACGGTGCGTAAGGCCGGATCATAGGCATCCAGTTCCGCCAGGGTCGGGAACAGGACCGTGGAGGCGCGGAAAGGCGGGATATTCACGGCCCCGCCAAACTTTTCCGGCGCGCGGCCCGCGTGGATCAGGCGGGTATTCTCGGCGAACGGCCGGTCGCGGTCATGTGTACTCATGCGGGCGTGGCCTCCGGCGGGGGCAGCTGCGGATCGGGCAGGGGGATGTGGGGGCCGGCGGTCAGCGGGATCAGACCCGCCAGACGCGGATCGGGATCAAAGCGCACTTCCTGCTCCACAGGGCGGAATCCTGCCTTCTGATAGGTCATCAGGGCACGCGGATGGTCCAGGTCGCAGGTATTGACGGTCACCCTCTCCACCCCGGCCCCGTTCCATGCGGCCTCAATGGCCCAATCCAGCAGCCAGGGGCCGATGCCCCGCCCAATGAATTCGGGGATCAGGCCCAGATACTGGATATCGCACGTCCCCGGATTGGTGCGGCTCAGTTCGACATAGCCGGCGGGAACACCGCTGACATAGGCGACATAGATCTCCACCCTTTCATCGGCCAGGATGGCCCGCAGCTCATCCGCCGGCATGGCCCGGCGGAACCACCAGAGCCATTCCTCACCCACAGTGTCATAGAGATAGCGGTAGAAGGAGAAGGTGCAGTTCTCCGCCCGCAGCAGCGACAGACCATGCGGATGCGGCCGCTGCCGACGCGGCGGCTTGGCCGTCATCTCCAGATAGGTCACCGTGACCTTGATATGGCCCGGCGGCGGGGCGGGGAGGCTGTCGGTCATGCCTGCTTCTCCTTTGGTCGGCCCACAATAGCGCCTGTGATGCGCTGATCGACCCCGCGTCCGTCAATCCTCCCCTAACGCTTCAAGGGGTTGACAGGTCACACCGCCGCGCCCGTCGCAACCGGCAGATCCTCGCGCCCGCCCCATTCGGTCCAGGAACCGTCATAGAGCGCGACATTGTCCACGCCCAGCCGGTACAGGCCCAGCGTCAGGACCGCTGCCGTTACACCGCTGCCGCATGACGTGGTGATGGGCTTGGCGAGGTCGATCCCCGCCTGGGCGAACCGTTCACCCAGGGCGTCACCGGTGAGCATCAGCTTGGTTTCCGGGTCCAGGATATCGCCGAAGGGCAGGTTGCGCGCACCAGGGATATGGCCGCCGCGAAGGCCGGCGCGCGGTTCCGGCGCCGTGCCGTGGAACCGGCCGGCGGCGCGGGCGTCCAGCACCTGTTCGGTAC
>CALRNG020000443.1:0-3701 GCA_943369495.1 Rhizobium sp. Q54 | reverse complement strand
GGTGGGGCCGATTACACCTTCGACTGCACCGGCAATACCCTGGTCATGCGTCAGGCGCTGGAGGCGTGTCATCGCGGCTGGGGCGTGTCGGTGGTCATCGGCGTAGCCGAAGCCGGCAAGGAGATTTCGACCCGTCCGTTCCAGTTGGTCACCGGTCGCGTCTGGAAGGGTTCGGCTTTTGGCGGGGCGCGGGGCCGCACCGATGTGCCGAAGATCGTGGACTGGTACATGCAGGGCAAGATTGAGATCGACCCGATGATCACCCATGTCCTGACACTGGAAGAGATCAACAAGGGCTTTGACCTGATGCATGCGGGCGAAAG
This sequence comes from Rhizobium sp. Q54, assembly GCA_943369495.1. Classification (GTDB taxonomy): domain Bacteria; phylum Pseudomonadota; class Alphaproteobacteria; order Azospirillales; family Azospirillaceae; genus Niveispirillum. Next base: position 3,378 of record CALRNG020000443.1, on the reverse strand, counting down.
CATTCGCAGCGTGGTGGTGTTTTAGTTTGTTCCCTCAAGCGCCGGGCGCCGCCATCCGGCGGCTTGGCTCACGCGGGCACGTGCCCGCGGGCCGGCAGTCGCCGGCCTTTGACAGTCAACGCCCGGCCCACTTTCTTCCGAAAGCCCCGCCATGACCTTTGAAACCGTTTCCACCACCCGCTCCCATGGCGGGGTGCAGGGCGTTTACCGCCATGCCTCCGTCGCCACCGGCACGTCCATGGTGTTCAGCGTCTTCACTCCGCCGCAGGCCGCCGATGGGACGAAGTGCCCCGTTGTCTGGTATCTGTCGGGCCTGACCTGCACCCATGCCAATGTGACGGAGAAGGGGGAGTTCCGACGCTGGGCGGCGGAGCTGGGCCTGATCATCATCTGCCCCGACACCAGCCCGCGGGGCGAGGGGGTGGCCGATGATGCGGGCTGGGACTTAGGTCAGGGGGCGGGGTTCTATGTCGATGCGACGGAGGCTCCCTGGACGCCGCATTTCGCCATGTGGACCTATGTGACGGAGGAGCTGCCGGCCCTGGTGGCCGCAAACTTCCCCGTGGATTTGGCCCGCCAGGGCATTACCGGCCATTCGATGGGCGGGCATGGTGCGCTCACGGTGGCCCTGCGCCATCCTGGCCGGTTCAAATCCGTTTCCGCCTTTGCGCCCATCGTGGCACCGGCGCAGGTGCCATGGGGGCATAAGGCCTTTCCGGCCTATCTGGGCAGTGACCAGAGCCTGTGGCGCCAGCATGACGCCGTGGCCTTGATCGAGGACGGGGCGCGGGTGCCGGAAATCCTGGTGGATCAAGGGACGGCAGACGGGTTCCTGGAAAACCAGCTGCGTCCGCAGTTGCTGGCCGATGCCTGCGCCAAGGCGGGGATTGCCCTGACCCTGCGGATGCAGGAGGGCTACGACCATTCCTACTATTTCATCTCCAGCTTCATGGAGGACCATCTGCGCTGGCATGCGGACCGGTTTTAATCGTTGTTGCTATTATAATGTACATTCCGCACCTGTTTTAATTTTTATTTCTGAAGTATTTCAGAATTACTTTTAAGATTTCTGCTGTGTAAATCTATCCAGACATCCATGCTTGTCGGGCATATTCATTATCTGGATCGGGTCCGAAATGGTATCGGACGTCAGCCCCGGCGGGCGACGGCCCCCAACCCGGAAGGCCCAACCGATCAGATCAGAGCAGGAGGCTTATTTGAAGAAGGTTCAGAAATTTGTCCTGGCATTATCGTTGATGTCCGGCCTGTCCGCCACGGTAAACGGTCTCGCATCAGCGCAGGAGGCGGTGACGCCGGCAGCGGATATCGAAGCGCTTTTCAACAGCAGCGATCCCAAGTTGCATGCCAATAAACAGGTCGCGTATCACATCATGCGCGATTTGCTGGAGGCCGGGCATTGGGACAAGGCCGATCTTTATCTGACAGAGCGCTATATCCAGCATAACCCCAATCTGGCCAGTGGTCGCCAGACCGTGGTGGATTTCTTCAAGGGAATGGGGGTTACGCCGAAGCCTATTCCTCAGCGCATGACAACCCCTGTGGTGCAGGTGATCGCCGAGGGCGATACCGTTGTCGTGGTGACGGTATCCAAGCGCCCCGTTCCCGGCGAGCCGGGAAAGTTCTACACGACCAGCTGGTACGACATGTGGCGCATCAAGGACGGCAAGGCCGATGAACATTGGGACAGTGCCCCCTTGATGAAGTAGCCCCGAGATCGGTTCACCGTTATCCCCCCTTCTGTGGGTAGGGGAATGGGCCGGCCCGCCATTGACGAGCGGTGTTCCTGAAACAGTTTACAGCCGCACCTGAATTTCCAGGGCGGCAACGCAGCTGACAGGACCCGCACTTATGCTGAACGATTTCCAACTGGTCGAATTTGGTAAAGCCGACATCGAGAATGTCATGGCGAAGATGGCGGCATCGGAGATTGACGGACTGGCCTTCGGCGCTGTGCAGCTGGACGGCGAAGGCCGCATTATCCAGTACAATGCCGCTGAGGGGGCCATCACGGGCCGCGACCCCAAGGCTGTGATCGGCAAGAACTTTTTCACTGAAGTTGCACCCTGCACCAATACGTCTGTCTTCAAGGGCGCGTTCGATGCCGGCGTGCAGTCGGGCAATCTGAACACCATGATCGAATATACGTTCGACTATATTATGAAGCCCACCAAGGTGAAGGTGCATATGAAGAAGGCCCTGGTTGGCGACAGCTACTGGGTCTTTGTGAAGCGGCTTTGATGCCGGCCCCGACCGGTATACCGGAGGCTGCGGACGCCTGGTGGTGCGACCCGACCGTGCTGACCCGGTTCATCGCCGATCGCGTGGCCGCCGACCTGTCCCGTCTTCGCCCAGGTGGAAACCTTCCTCCCAGTGCCGGCTGGCCGCCGGATATGGAACTGGGCACGGGCGGCCTGGGCATGGACAGTCTGGAACTGGTGACGGTGGCCACGGGCCTGACGGAAGCGCTGCACCTGCACCGGTCGGGAATTGAGGATTATCTGCTGATGCATCGCCGCCTGGGCGACTGGGCGTAGATCGCGGCCCGTGGCCTGTCGGTGTTTGATCAGGAACTGACCTTCCATACCTCGGGCAGCACGGGCACGCCCAAGCCCTGCTGCCACGCGCTGGCGGGGCTGGAGGCGGAAATCCGCGCGCAGTCCCGCCACCTGGGGCCTGTGCGCCGCGTGATCGGGATGGTGCCTAGCCATCATATCTATGGGTTTTTGTTCACCATCCTGCTGCCCCGCCTGCTGAACGTGCCCTTCGTCGATGCGCGCGGGCGCATGCCGGGCCGGGTGGTGGCGGAGATGGCGGCGGGTGACCTGCTGGTGGCCGTGCCTGAACAATGGGCCTTGATCGCGCGCACCGCGCCGATCGACCTGACAGACCGTGCCGGGCTATGTTCCACCGGGCCGTTGAACCCGGCTCTGTTCGCGGAACTGACCGGGCGCGGCCTGACCCTGACGGAGATTTACGGGTCCAGTGAGACGGCTGGCATTGGCTGGCGCCGCAGCCCCGATGCGCCGTTCTGCCTGCTGGACGGGCCACGCCTGTCGGCGGACGGCACCCGGCTTGACCAGGGCTGGCAGGGGCAGGCACAAGACCTGCTGGACCGGGTGGAGATGGTGGCGGATGGGCAGTTCCGCCTGCGGGGCCGGCGTGATAGCGCGGTACAGGTTGGCGGCATCAACGTGTTTCCCGATCAGGTGGCGGCCCGCCTGCGTCAGCATCCCGATGTGGCCGAGGTTGCGGTGCGGCCCATGGCCGTCGGTGAAGGGCTGCGCCTGAAGGCCTTCATCGTGCCGGCTGGCATCGCAGACACCGACAGTCTGACGGCCCGCCTGACAGACTGGGTGC
>CALRNG020000442.1:0-3707 GCA_943369495.1 Rhizobium sp. Q54 | reverse complement strand
CCGCGCTTGCCCGCACCCGGATCGGTCACCGCCATCTCGCCATTGGCGAAGCGGCCGGTGATGGCGCGGCTGTCGCCCTGGAACTCATACTCATAGGCCACGCGGACCTGCGGCACGAAGCTGGTGCCCACGCCGCTGATCTGGCCGCCGACGGAGCCCAGCAGGCTTTCGGCGTCAATATCATCCCAGGTCAGGGCCAGGGGGCCGGCGCCCGTGTCCGCAAAGCCTTCAATCTTGCTCTTGGCATAGCGCAGGCCGAAGACCGGTCCCATGGCGAAGGAACCGGCCACCGGCGTGTAGCCGACGGTGGTGCCCAGCGCGTAGGTATTGCCCTTGTAATCGCCCTTGGCGCGGGCGAACGGGGTGAAGCGGGTCGCACGCTCAGACTTATAGTCATCGAAGCTGTAGGACATGGTCGTGTCCAGCCACAGATCGTCCGCCGCCGCCGTGATATAGGCGGTCAGGTTATAGGCGGTTGTGTCCAGCTTCGCGTAGGCGTCTTCGGTCTTGGAATTCAGGTTGCCATAGGAGAAGGCCAGACCGGCGATGACATGGCGGTCGACCTGGTAATCGACGCCGATGCCGGCATTGAAGCCGTCATACTCATAGCCGGACTGCCCCCGGATGGCCTCGCGGTCGCCATCGACATAGGAGCCGAAGACGAACAGGCCGAAGCGGTCATCCTGACCGGTCTGCGCGCCGATTACATTCACCGAACCCTGGCCGGTACGGGCACCCGCCATGCGGGCCGACACGCCCTCATTGGCCAGGTCCAGCAGGCGCTGGGCCGTATCGGTGCTGATGGCCAGAGCCCCCGGCGCCTCAAAGGTCGCGGACAGGGTGCCATAGGCATATTCGGCGACCATCTGATGTGCGGCGGCGGTCGGGTGCAGCGCATCGAAGAACACCGACCCGGCGGCACCGGCCGCCGTGGCGCACACGCCCGTCGCCACCAGCGACCCGCCCGGCCCGATGGGGGCAAAGCAGGGGGTGGTGACGTTGGTGAAGCCGTAGGTGGAGGGAGACGAGGCAATGCCCTGGAACAGGGTCTGCACATCCACCACCGTTACGGTCGCGCCCTGGGCACGCAGGGCGTTGGCCGACGCCTTGATGGCCTGGGCATGCAGGTCGGACACGGTGTTTGCGCTGGCCTTGTCGGCGGCCGGCAGGCCGCTGGTCAGCGGGATGGACCCCAGCGGCGGCAGGTTGAACAGCACGAACTGGCGCGCACCGGCAGCATACAGGCGACCGGCCTGGGTGGTGATGGCGCCCGTCGTCGCGGCGATGGCGGCCTGGGCAGCGGCGGTCGGGTTCGCCTGCGGCTGGGTCAGCACGGCGACATAGTCGTTGCCGCCGATCCAGATGCCGACGCCGCGGCTAGCCGGGATGGCGGTGCCGCCGGCCAGATAGGCATCCACCTGGGCCGTCAGGTCGATGGCCGTGTTCCGGGTGGCGCGGGCGCCGCCATAGGCGCGGCTGCTGACCGTAAGGCCGGTCATGGTGGCGATGTTATCAACCCAGATGGGGCCATTGGAGAAGCGGCCATTCACATAGGGTGCGCCGGGCCGGCTGGCCGGGTTCAGATTCTTCAGATTGTCGGTATCGCTCAGGCTGTCGCCGAACACTACCAGCGAGGAGATGTCGATCCCCTGCGCCTTGGCGGTCGGGGCGTCCATGGCGATGGCGGACAGGGACAGGACGGCGGCAAGGGCGGTGCCGCCCAGAAGCTTGTGGCTCATCAAAAAGTTCCTCCCATGGTCGGGCTTTCGTTTCATTGCCCGATTCAGCACGGAACAGACGGTAGCCAATGACGGCAGGCCACGGAAGGGGGTGACGTTACGTAATGGGCGGTTGGCCATGCATTATTCCGGCGATTGCGTCCCTGATGACACAACCATCCACCAGTAGTGCCCCAAAAGATGAAAAAACGGGCGGCCCGAAGGGACCGCCCGTAAAGGGAATAGTGAGAGTGTGCCTCATAAGTCCTGTCAGTAAAGCTTATACCAATCCACGGAAGCTCTGACCTTTGGCGGATTGGAGGCCGCCGACCGGGGGCCCGGCGCGTGAGGGAACACAAATTCTCCCTTGATCGATCACGATCAAGGGAGATTGGAATTACAGGATGCTGGCACCGTCAAAGAAATGGCCGATGGCCTTCAGCGTGAAGGGATCGAAGCTGCCCAGTTCCACCAATGCTTCGGTGGCGGAGCTGAAATAGGCGACGGGCGCCAGGGAGCCGGGCATGTGGGGGGCAAAGTCACCGACGGCCGCGACGATGATATCCTCGATCCCGTCGCCATCGACATCCTGCGTGCCCACGAAGTCCCAGCCGAAATCCAGCTTGAACACCGTCTTAAAATAATCGATGCCGACCATGTAGGTGGTGGCGATGTCGAAGGGCGGGTGGACCCAAACGCTGAACTCACGCGTTTCCGCGTTGAAGAACAGGATTTCGTCCAGGCTGTCATCGCCGTGGAAATTGCCGACCCCTGCAACCGACACAGTGCCATCGGCGCCGATGCCGCTGACAAAAAAGGCGTCGGACAGGTCGTTCTTCACATGAAGCGCGCCCGTCGTCTTGTCCCGGAACAGGACATCAACCCCGCCGCGCGCATCCAGATTGCCCAGGGCCACAAACTCTTTGGTGCGGTCCAGATTGTCCCAGATGACGTAGACATTGCCGGTTTCGGTATCCACGCCATAGATCTGCTTGGCGGGTTCGGCATAGCGACCGGTATCGGGATGCGGCTCACCCACGGCAATGCCCTGATCGGGGTCGGGGATATAGACCTCGTTCCCCGTGGTCATCAGGACGCCGCGCAGATCGACCTTGATGTTGGAGAAATCGATCATCGACAGGTCGAAGCTGCCCGGGTTCGGCTCACCCACGGCGATCGGCATGGGGCGTGCCGGCAGCGGATAGGGCAGGATGGTGAAGATTGGCTCATCCGACGGCGCGCCCGACGGGGGGGGCAGCGCATCGTCGCCATAGGGGATCGGCGTGATACCGACCATGCCGTCCGGACCGGGGTCAATCGGACTGGTCAGCGTGTCGCTGTACAACAGGTAGGACGTGAAGATCACGTCGTTGCGACCGTCACCATTGGCGTCGGCGATGCCAAGCAGGTCGGTCACCCGCTCCACCCCGAACATGCGCGGCAAAGGCAACGGCAGTTCCAGCCGATGCTCAATCGGCGCCTCGCCGCCCTTCTGCCCGTCGAACCAGGAGAAGGTGCCGTCATCGCGGGCGACCACCACGTCATCGACACCATCCGACGACAAGGTGCCTGCGGCCACAGAATGGACATTGCTCGTGTCGATGCCGGGAAGCGTGATCGACGCAACGACCGACCGCAGGGTCAAACCCGACTTATCGAAAGTGAGAATCTGCGAACTCATCGCGCGCATGCCTCTGATTGTGACGGCGGATGGACCCGCAGGTCCCCGCCATCGAAATTGCCAGCCCCAATGCACAAGAGATACGCCCCCATCGGCAAGGGGTCAATAAGTTGCTTAATTCGGAACAACGAAATACGACATTACTGTATAGCTGCTGTGGGTAGCCCCTTGGAAACCGTCAATATCTGGGAAGGCCCGGGAGCGGGGGCGGGCTGTCGGCCTCGGCGCCCTGACCGGGCAACGGTTTGAATGGCCGCGACTCGCGCATTGGTACGCCTTAAGCGAACGTTTCAATCGTTTCCACCTGG
>CALRNG020000441.1:0-3727 GCA_943369495.1 Rhizobium sp. Q54 | reverse complement strand
CCAGTTCGCCGACCGGGGTGGAGACGACGATGGGTTTTTCCTTGGGCGGATTGGCCGTGGCCTCATAGACCACCATCTCTGACGCCGCAGCACTGGACAGGGCGCGATGACGGACGACCTTGACCTGCGTGGTCTTGTTCATCCGCAGCAGCAGCTGCGCCTCATTGATGGCCTCGTGCTCTTCCTCGCACAGGACATGCAGCTGCCACCGGTCGTCCTTTTTCAGGAAAACCTCAAAGGTCTTCTTCCTGTTCCAGAAGTTGACCCCTAAAACCATGCTGCAAGCCCCCTATCCAATTAGTCTTAGTCTAATGGACAGGGGGCTTTTAGCAACAGCGCAAATTGATAGGGTTTAATCGAACGGGTTCGTGCTGCCCTTGCGCAACAGCAGACGGATCGGCACGCCGGGCAGTTCCAGATGTTCGCGCATGCCATTCACTAGGTAGCGCGAATAATGATCCGGCAGGTCCACCGGCTTGCTGACGAACAGCGCGAAGGTCGGCGGACGGCTTTTCACCTGGGTCATGTAGCGGATCTTCAGGCGGCGGCCATCGACCAGCGGCGGCGGATGGCTGTCGGTCATGTCCGCCAGCCAGCGGTTCAGCTGCGAGGTCGGGATGCGTCGGTTCCAGACGCCATAGGTGGTGACCACGGCATCCAGAAGGTCCGTCAGCTTCTGCCCCTTCAGGGCCGAAATGGTCACGGTGGGAATGCCCTTGACCTGCGGCAGGGATGTCTGCAACCGGTCGGACATGCGGCGCAGTGCGGCGTTCTTGTCCTCCACCGCATCCCATTTGTTCAGCGCGATGACCAGGGCACGGCCTTCCTCGATCACTAGGCGGGCGATGGTCAGGTCCTGCTTGTCCAGGATGCCGTCGGCATCCAGCAGCAACACCACGACATGCGCCATGCGGATGACACGCAGCGTGTCCTGGTTGGCCATCTTTTCCAGCTTTTCCTCCACCCGCGCACGCTTGCGCAGGCCGGCGGTATCGACCAGACGGATGGGGCGTCCTTTCCATTCCCATTCCACGGCAATGGCGTCGCGCGTCATCCCGGCTTCCGGACCGGTCAGCACGCGCTCCTCCTGCACCAGGGCGTTCAGCAGGGTGGATTTACCGACATTGGGGCGACCGACAATGGCCAGCTGCAGGGCCTTGGGCTCATCCTCATCGGCCTGCTCCCCGTCGCGGATGGCCGCTTCGACGGCTTCGGCGTCGAACGCCTCTTCCTCTTCGGGCTCATCCTTGGGCATGAAAGGTTCCAGGGCCGTGACCAGATCGGCCATGCCCTCGCCATGTTCCGCTGAAAGCGGTACCGGCTCCCCCAGGCCCAGTTCGAACGCCTCGATCAGGCCGGGACGGCTTGCCGCCCCTTCGCACTTGTTGGCGATCAGGATGGTGGGCTTGCCCGCCTTGCGCAGCCAGCTGGCGAAATGCTTGTCCATGGCGGTGACGCCGGCGCGGGCATCAATCAGGAACAGGGCCACATCGGCCCGTTCCACGGCACGTTCGGTCTGGCGGCGCATGCGCGCCTCCAGACTGTCATCGAAGACATCCTCCAGACCGGCCGTGTCGACCACGGTGAATTCCAAGCCCCCCACGCGGCCATCGGCGGCGCGCCAGTCGCGCGTCACGCCGGGCTGATCGTCAACCAGGGCGATCTTCTTACCGACCAGCCGGTTGAACAGGGTGGACTTGCCGACATTCGGGCGCCCGATGATGGCGACCGTCAGCCGGTGCGTGGCCTTTATCACTCTAAACTCCGTTTACCGATAGGCGACCAGATCGCCATCTTCCGTCAAAAGATACAGGGTTTCGCCGGCCACAACAGGGGCCTGCAGGGTAGCGGCCGGCAAGTCGGTGGTCTTGATCACCTTGCCATCAGCAACCGCGATCTCGACCAGCTGGCCTTGGTTGTTGGTCAGCAGCAGACGGCCACCCGCCACGATGGGGCCGGTCCAGAGGACGGGGTCTTCCTTGTCCTCCTCATCCTCCCACTGCTGCAACTGGCTGATCCAGCGGACGCGGCCATCCTTGCGGGTCAAGGCGACGACCTGTCCGTCATTGGTGGTGACGAAAATCCAGTCGCCAATGACAGCAGGCGTGGTGATGCCGCCAATATCCTGTTCCCAGACGCGCTGGCCTGACCGGATATCCACGGCGGCCATGCGACCGGAATGGCTGATCGCATAGGCGATGCCGTCGGCGATGACGGGCAGGCCCCGGATATCGGCCAGACCCGTCAGATTCTCACCCCGGCGCACCGACGCCAGGCTGTCCTGCCAGGACTGCCGGCCATTCTCGACGCGCAGCGCGAACAGTTCGCCCGAGGAGTAGGGAACAATGGCGGTATCGCCCTCAACCGCCGGGGCAGAACCGCCCAGCAGGGCCGCCGGCTCCAGGAAGCCGGTGTGATACCATTGCAGGGCGCCGCTTTCCGCCGACAGGGTGATCATCTGATTATCGACGGTGGACACGAAGACACGACCGTCCAGCACCGTCGGAGCGGAGCGAATCGGACCGGCGATACGGCGGCGCCAGATGATATTGCCGCTGTCAGGGTCCAGTGCCACCGCCTCACCAAAGCCATTGGTGGCGTAGACGCGGTTCTCATGAATCGCCACGCCGCCGCCGAACGCTTCGCCCTCCTGGTTTTCACGCAGGATGTTGCGTGTCCAGATACGCTTGCCCGACTTCGCGTCGAAGGCATGCAGGTCATAATCCGTGTCCAGCACGAACAGGCGACCGCCCGCGATCACGGGGCCGGCCAACAGGCGCACGCTGCTGTCAGAGCCGGCGATCGAGGCGCTCCACGCCTTTGACAGGCTGCTGGCCAGCGCGACATGACCGGGATTGTGGGCCGGGTTGCCGCCGGCTTGCGCCCAATCAGCATTGACCACCGCCTCGGGCAGGGTTACTTCCGCGGCCACGACCTGGGGATCGACCTCCAGCTGCTGCTGAAGCTGCAGCACGGAGATGCGGTTGCCGCCCAGCTTGGGGCCATCATCTTCGCCGGAGAACCAGTCGGTGATGCCGCAGCCCGACAGCAGCAGGCAGGCCAGCAGGGGGGCGGCCACACGGGCAGCCGTGCGGTAAGCGGTCCGGGTCGGGGCGGCGCCGGAACGGCGGGCGGCGACGGCGGTAACGGAACGGGTGGTGTCGACCATCTTATCCTTGATCCCGGACTTATTTCGTCGCCGCGAAAAGCGCGGCCAGTTCGGTGGCGCGGGCGCGCAGCGCCTGCGGGGCGGTACTGTCTTCCGACAGTTCCTTGAACAGCGAAGCGGCACCGGCATTGTCGCCGGCGCGGGCGGCCAGCAGGCCGGACGCTTCCGTCGCCGCCGCCTTCCAGGCGTTATCGGCCTTCAGCAGCGGTGTCAGGCGGGCACGCAGGGCAACGGCATCGCCCGTATCCAGTTGCAGCTGAACCGACAGCAGCGTCGCCAGATCACGCAGCATGGGATCGGTACCGGCCGTGCCCGCGACCTGATCATAAAGGGCGATGGCCTTGTCCTTCTCCCCCTCACGGGCGCGCAGACCGGCCTCATACAGGCGGGCCATGTCGGCATGGCCTTTGTCCAGCTTGGCACCGGCCCCGGCCAGCGCATCGGCGGCGGCCTTCAGGTCGGGCTGGGTATTCTCATCGGCAGGGCGCAGCGCGGCCAGCGCCTCGGACAGGACGGCGGTGCGTTCCTCCATCCGGGTGGTGCGCCAATGTTTCCAGC
>CALRNG020000440.1:0-3741 GCA_943369495.1 Rhizobium sp. Q54 | reverse complement strand
AGAGCTGTTCAGCGGCACGAACAGCCCGCTGGTGCCGCCTGCTGGCAATCCCAATCTGGCGTCGAGTTTTGCCAGATAGGCCTGGGTCTCGGCTGGCAACGGCACGCCATCGCGGAGATAGGATTCATAACGCGCTGGCCCGGCATTGTAGGCGGCGAAAAGGCCCGGATAGCCGAAGCGGTTGCGCATTTCGGCAAGGTAGGCGCTGCCCGCCATGATGTTGGCGGCAGGGTCCAGGACATCGCCCTCGATGCCATATCGGTCGCGCATCTCCGCCCAGGTATCCGGCATCAATTGCATCAGGCCCAGCGCGCCCTTGACCGATACGGCATTGGCATCGCCGCCACTTTCCGTACCGATGACGGCCTTGATCCAGTCCTGTGGCAAGTCGAAACGATGGGCAGCGGCGGTAACTTCGGCATCGTATGGCGGGGCATCCGTCGCCCCGACAACCGACATGGCCAACAGCGCGAGGGCCAGCCCGACTGCCTTCAGCGCAGCCATAGTGGCACCAGCCGACCGATGACATGCACCGACGACAGCGGCCCGAAATAGCGGCCATCCAGGGACTCTGCCGCTGGCATCAGGAACAGTATTTCTCCAGCAGACAATACCCGACAGCCCTGCCACCAGGGCAAGGGACGGCCTGCCCTGTCGGCCTTTTGGCGCACGGCGACCGCATCGCCATTGATGGTGATGACCTCGCCCTTGGCACAGACATGATCCCCGCCCATGGCCGCCACCTGCTTGATCAGCGGCACACCGCGCGGCAGATAGCCCCGCCGCACCGCCATGTCGGCAATGCTCTCCGGCGGTGTTACCAGGGCCAAATCGCCGGGATGCAGGCGGGTTTCCGGCATCACCAGATAAAGCCCAAGGGGGGCCGAGGCGCTGCTGTTCCACACCAGGATCGGCTCCGGGCGAGCCGATATCGAAAAGCCCAGCGCCGCCAGGGCAACACCTGCAAACCACAGCGCCCGGCGACGTGACGCCCGCGATAAGCGGCGGCGCGATGGGCGGCGGGGCGACTTCTGTTGCGACATCGATGCGCAATTCATGACGCATCCCCCTTGTCCGAGGTGCTGTCGCGCCGCTCCCCCAATGACCAGGCATCCAGGTCGTCAATGTGGTAACGGACATAGCGCCCGTGCTTGCGAAAGCGTGGACCGCCACCCGTCAGGCGCATCTTTTCCAGCGTCCGATGCGACAGGCCGATATAGAAGGCAGCCTGTGCCGTATTCAGAAACGGGCTGCCTTTGCGGGCTTTTGCCGCCCGATTGACCTCATCCTCCATCCCACCGCTCCTCGGGTGACAGCGGCGGGGATCGCCGCAGATGGGGCGAGCATGGCGAACGGGGGCGTGGTTGCGGACGCTTGAAAATCCATCCCCTGGATTTCCGATCCCCCTCCCCCTGAACAGGCGAAAAGCCCCGTCCCGGCGGTGCCGGAACGGGGCGGAGAAGGCCGGGATCAGCGGTCGCGGGGCTCCCACAGGGCGATGTGGGTGGTGCCGTCATCGGCCGGATGTTCCAGCTTGACGAGGCGGGCACGCAACCATTGCCTGCCGAACTCAGGTGCCCCCAGCTTGAGATTCAGATAGGTTTCGCCGCTGGATTTGGCGATCTGCGACCAGCCGGCACCGACCTCGTAGCGCTGGCCGTTACCGGCAAAGACGCGGTGGTCGGGGGCGTTGTCGGACAGCTTGGTCACCGGAACGATGGTGAGCGAAGCGGTAACGTTGAGGGTCTTGAGGATGCCCGAGAAGCTGCCGTCGTCGAGCTTGGTGAAGGTGCCGAGGGTGATGGCCATGATCTGTCTCCTACGCTGCGGTCGCGGGACCATCCCCGCGATGTCCCCGGCGTCAGAGACCGCAAAGGTGACCAGCGCCACCCGAGCAAAGCGAAGGGCCGGAACAAAGTGGAGGACCCTGGGGTGGAGAAAATTTGTTCCGCGCGGAATGCCGGAACCAGGGCCCCGCCCTATAGGCGGGGTGGTTCCGGCAGGGGAAATTTTCTAGAAATCCCCAGGGTTGGCGCGGGCACCGCGGGCTCTACGCCAACAGGAGGACAGCGGGGATGGGGCTGTGATTGCGGGCGGAATGGAGCGCGTACGGCTGTCACCCCGCACCTGCACAGCACACAAAGCATGAATTCGATTTAATACGGCAGACAACGCTCAACCGAAGCGCACGAGGTTCAGGGCCGACAGCAGACCGCCAGGAAACTGCACCAACCGAGCGCCGATGGCAAGCGATCCCAGGTCGATACCGAATAGCTCAGGCGCTCAATCAAGCTGCCGACCACTGCCTTGTCGCCGATGCGTTTGCACGCAAGGGGCTGGCACAGCGGTTTGGCGGCGGGCTATAAACTCAGTTGTGAATGTCGCTCTCCCATTGCAACGTCCATTGCCAACCATCTGATCAGAAATGAAAAACACACTTCGAAAGTGACGCATCCCACATGGCGTCGATAGGATTCCTACATTGAAAGGGCGAAAAGCCAAGCCAACCAGACAAATCAGGAACATTTGCTTGATCGTGCGACAGGTGAGAGCCAGAAACTGTTTCGCGACGAGCGAAAGGGAACTACGTTCCCCGCGTCGATATTGGACGCAGCGAAGACTGCAGCCTTTCCCCTGGCAAGAGTCGGCAACCCCGAACGTAGTCCGTTGTCCAGCCGACATGCTTCCAGCCCATGGGTGTGACATGTCGGACGTGATCAGGAAGGCCCGCGTTGGGGGACACATCGCCTGAACTCCGCAATTGCCTGGGCTCCGGTAATTCATTAGAATTTCGATTATGCTGATCCGACGTCGAGCATATAGGTCCAAGTGCGGACCCCAAGGCAGCGTCCTTCGTTCCCGACGGTTGCTGGCGCTTGTGATGATGTTCGTGCTTGGGCTTTCCGGGTGGAATGCGCCTGTCGCTTCTGCCCAGTTCATGTTGGAAGACAGCATGACCTCCCGGTCGATGATGGCGTCCCATGAGGACGGCTGCGACGATGATTGTTGCGGCCCGATGCCGATGCGGTGTCCGACCCCTTGCGCACTGCTTTGCCTGATGCTGCCGGTGCGCACGGTGGCTGGCGTGCTGTCTGAACCTCTCCAGGGGGAATGGGCGAGGACGATGGCGGACCTGCGGACCGGTCGGGAGATTGATGTCGATGATCCCCCTCCCCGTGGCTGAGGCTGCCTGATCATTTGCGACTTCACTGTTTGAAACTGGAGAATGAAGATGAAGCGTTTTGCTCTTCTCGCCGTGGCCACTTTTCTGGTCGGCACGGCCACCGCCTATGCTGCGGCCCCCGACGTCGTTGTGCAGGCAATGGAGACCTGCTGCGATCTGGTCCTGGCCTGCTGCGGTGCCGGTGGCGATTGCTGCTGAACGGTCTTTGATGACCTTTTGAGTAGCCGGGGGGCGTCCATCTGCAAAGGTGGGCGCCCCTTTCTTCATGGCGTCCCGTGCCACTTCGACATTTCTGAAGTCAGACAGAGGGCTCAGTTGTCCTTGCTATCTCACTCCTAGATATGATAATTTAATAACTTAGTGTCACAGTGTTAGCTGTTGCGAACAGACATGTCCATTCCACGCTACATGGCCGCCGTGCTCATCAGCGCCCTCATGAGTTTGGGGGGCTTGGGTGGCTATGGTGCGCATATGGCAATGGCAGGCCAATCGGATACTTCATCAACGACAGCGATGGCGGTCCATCATGTGGATAGCCAGACGCACGCACAACATGT
>CALRNG020000439.1:0-3747 GCA_943369495.1 Rhizobium sp. Q54 | reverse complement strand
ACCAGCTGGCGCAGCTGCATGATGCCGATCTGCGCGTGCATGAGATGGACCTGGACCATCCCACATCCGACTTCACCCAAGGCCCGGCGATGAGCGAGGAGGTCTGCGCCCGCGCCGCCGCCTATGGCATGATGGCCATTGAGCCGGGCCTGCACCTGCTGTGTCTGGGTGAAATGGGCATCGGCAACACCACGTCCGCCGCTGCTCTGTGCGCTGCCTTGTTCGGTGGCCCGGCGTCCGACTGGGTCGGCCCCGGCACGGGCGTGGACAGCGAAGGCATCAAGCGCAAGATCGCGGCGGTGGAGGCGGGTCTGGCCGCCAACCCCACCGCCCTGAGCGATCCGTTTGAGGCCCTGCGCTGCCTGGGTGGGCAGGAACTGGCTGCCATCATGGGTGCCATCATTGCCTGCCGTCTGGCCCGCGTGCCCGTCGTCCTGGACGGTTTTGCCTGCACAGCTGCCGCCGCCGTCCTTTACAAGGCCGATCCCAAGGCGCTGGACCATTGCATCGTGGCCCATCGCAGCGCAGAGCCGGGCCATGCCCGCCTTCTGACGGCCATCAATAAGCGCCCGTTGTTCGAATTCGACATGCGGTTGGGGGAGGGGTCGGGGGCGGCGCTCACCATCCCCGTCCTGCGCTCCGCGCTCGCCTGCCACCTGAACATGGCGACCTTTGCCGAGGCTGGGGTCAGCGGTAAGGGCGAGAAGCCGACGGGATCGGTGCATTAAGGATCAAGCCATGTCGCCAATCATCCTAGACCGCGCGCTGCGCGCCCGTTGCCACACCTTCCTGCACGGGCATGGGCCGATTACGCCGCGTCTGTGGATGGAGCGGATGCTGGCGATGCCGGAGATTGAGCTGGCGGGCGATGAATATAATGCCGGCCCCAGCATCGACCTGTTGCAGGGGCAGGTGGCGGACCTGCTGGGCAAGCCGTCGGCCCTGTTCTTCCACAAGGCGGTCGTGGGGCAGCAGGCGGTTCTGTTCGCGCATCGGGAGCGGACGGGCCGGCGGCTGGTGGCGGTGCATCCGAAAAGCCATATCGCAGTGGACGAGTCGGACGCGGTGGAGCGGCTGTCGGACATAAGGCTGGTCCGCATCGGTCCCGATGACGCGCCCTTCACGCTGGCCGACCTTCAAGGCGTGAAGGAACCACTGGCCGCCGTCGTGGTGGAACTGCCCCTGCGCAACGCCGGGTTCCGCGCCCCTTCCTGGGAAGAACTGGTGGCGATCTCCATGTGGTGCCGGGAGCAGGGGATCGCCTTCCACCTGGATGGTGCCCGGCTGTGGGAGACACAGCCTTACTATGGACGGTCGCTGGCGGAGATCGCGGCCCTGGCCGACAGTGTCTATGTCAGCCTTTACAAGGGCCTGGGCGCGCCGGGTGGGGCGCTGATCGCGGGCGAGACGGCGTTTCTGGAGACGCTGAAGCCCTGGCGGTCGCGCATGGGCGGCAATCTCTACACGGCCTTTCCCTATGTGCTGGGCGGGCTGTACGGGTTGCGCCATTTCCTGCCACGTATGGCCGAGTATCACGCCTATGCCACGGCCCTGGCTGAGGCGCTATCGACACGCGAGGCCCCCAGGGCGGCCGACCGGGTGATGTGCAATTCCTTCCGGCTGGTCTGGCCGGTGGCGGCCCCGGCGCTGGTGGTGGCCCTGGAACGGATGGCGCGGGAGCAGGGGGTGTGGTGCTTTGGCCGCGTCATCCCCCTGCCGGTGCGCGACCATTGCTTTACGGAGATGGTGGTGGGGGAGGTGACGCTGGCCCATGGCACCGACGCCATCGCCAACCGGTTTGCGGCCCTGCTGGCCGTCGCACGCGGCTGAACGCATTGGCGCCATCCCACACCGCCGGGTGACCCATCCCCCATCTCATGCTAAGCAACCGCCGCCAAACGGGCGCAGCAGGGGGATTGAGCCATGAAGATTCTGGTCGTGGGTTCGGGTGGTCGCGAACATGCGCTGTGCTGGGCCATCAAGCGCTCTCCCCTGTGCGACGCCCTGTACTGCGCGCCCGGCAATGCCGGGATCAAGGATCTGGCCACACTGGTACCGCTGTCGGCCAATGATGTGGCGGGCATTACCGCATTTGCCACCGCCGAGGGCGTTGACTTTGCTGTGGTCGGGCCGGAGGAGCCGCTGGTCTTAGGCCTGGCCGATGCGCTGCGTGCCGCTGGCATTCCCACCTTCGGCCCGTCGCAGGCGGCGGCTGCCCTGGAAGGGTCCAAGGGCTTCATGAAGGATGCCGTGGCCCGGTTCGGCGTGCCGACCGCCGCCTATGGCCGCTTCACCAACATGGGGGCCGCCAAGGAATTCGTGGCCCGGCACGGTGCGCCCATCGTGGTGAAGACCGACGGTCTGGCCGCCGGCAAGGGTGTCACCATCTGCCAGAGCGTGGATGAAGCCTATGCCGCCATCGAGGAGGCCATGGTGGGCCGCCGCTTCGGCGATGCCGGGGCCGAACTGGTGATCGAGGAATTCCTGGATGGGGAGGAGGCCAGCTTCTTCGCCATCTGCGACGGCAGCAATGCCGT
This sequence comes from Rhizobium sp. Q54, assembly GCA_943369495.1. Classification (GTDB taxonomy): domain Bacteria; phylum Pseudomonadota; class Alphaproteobacteria; order Azospirillales; family Azospirillaceae; genus Niveispirillum. The sequence goes on along the minus strand of CALRNG020000439.1, from coordinate 1,210 downwards.
GGCCCTGGCCGGTGCCCAGGACCATAAGCGCGCCTATGACGGCGACCAGGGCCCCAACACCGGCGGCATGGGCACCTACAGCCCGGCCCCCGTCCTGACGCCCGCCATCGAGGCGCGGATCATGGAAGAGATGATCCTGCCCACCGTGCGGGGCATGGCGGCCGAGGGTAAGCCCTTCATCGGCGTGCTGTTCGCCGGGATCATGGTGGTGACCGGGCCGGACGGGCAGCCGATCCCGAAGCTGCTGGAATATAATGTCCGCTTCGGCGACCCGGAATGCCAGGTGCTGATGCGCCGTCTGAAATCCGATCTGGTGCCGCTACTGCTGTCGGCGGCCCAGGGCGATGTGTCGGGGCAGGTGCCGGAATGGCATGACGAAGCCGCGCTGTGCGTCGTCATGGCCGCCGAAGGCTATCCCGGCGATTATGTGAAGGGGACGCGTATCGGCAACCTGCCGGCGGCGGCCCAGGTGGATGGCGTGGAGATTTTCCATGCCGGCACCAGGCAAGGGGCCGATGGCGCCATCCTGGCCAATGGCGGTCGCGTCCTGGGCGTCACCGCCATTGCCCCGCGCGTGGCCGATGCGCGTGCCAAGGCCTATGAGGCGGTAGATCGCATCGACTGGAAGGAAGGCTTCTGCCGCCGCGACATCGCCTGGCGCGCCATGGCGCAGGGGCTTTGACGCGAGATTGTCGGAAATAACCCGATCGCACCAGCGAGATGGCTTTTTCGCACTCTGCTAAACCCAGTCGATGCAAATCATCAGTTTGTCCACATTCTGTCCGTCGCTGGCCAGCGGCAGGCATAGCCAATGGAAATGCCTGTGGCTGCGGCTCAGCCACCAGAGGCTTTCTTCCCCGCTCAAGGGTCGGCCCCAGCGGCGCACCGTTTCCAGCCGGCGGAACCAGTCGATGAAGGCGGAGCCCAGCAGCTCGTCATCCAGAATGCGGCCCGTCAGTTCCTGGCCCAGCCCCTCTACGACCGCCGTTCCCGCCAACCGGCAGCGATACTGACCGTTCGTATAGTCCAGGATCAGAATATAGGGCAGCAGTCTCGGGATATCGCCCGGCACGATATGTTGACGTCCTGGCATTGCCCCGTCGGGGCGGAGACCTGACCAGTAATCCTGGAGATCACGCAGCCGGCTTGTCGCCGGTATTGGCGGCGGCCCAGGGGGTGATCGCTGCAACAACCTGAACATGATCGTTTC
>CALRNG020000438.1:0-3748 GCA_943369495.1 Rhizobium sp. Q54 | reverse complement strand
GGCCCCGGCGACCAGGCCAAGGGCAGCCCCGATCCAAGTTTCAGTCATCATGATCATGATGCCCCTCATCAATACGCCGCCATGCTGCCCAGCAGCCCACAAACACGCCCGTGAACAGCAGCGACAGGGTCCAGAACCGTCCGTCGCCCGTCCGGTCCAACCAACGGCCCAGGAACAGGCCGGCAACGGGCGGCAGGACGATCAGCCAGCCTAAGGTGCCGATCAGCGTCAGGGTTGCCCCGGTGCCGCGCCGTTTCTCTGCCGCCGCCCGTTCCTGTTCACGTTGCGCGCGGCGGATCGGGTCGATAAGGTCGGGATCGGTCATGCGTCACCCGCCTTGTCGCCGGTCACACTGTCCAGAAGATGATGCACCAGGGCCGCGTGCAACGTGCGCTCCTGCGCTTCGCCTTCGCGTTGCCGGTTCAGACCGGCCGCCTTCTCCGCAGTCACCCGCGCCGCCAGCGGGGCCAGGTCCGGCCCCACTGCGGCTTCGGGAGAGATCACCTGTACGCCGTCCCGGTCGACCCGCAGCATGCCACCCGCAACAGCCGCATAGAGCACGGCCCCGTGTTCGGTGCGCAGCGTCAGAACGCTGGGGGGCAGGGCCGTCAGGAACGGCGCATGACCCGGCCTGATGCCAAAGGCGCCGCTGTCATCGCGCGCTGAAATCTCGGCAATATCCGGTCGGTCCAGGATGGTGGCCAGGGGGGTCAGGATATGCAGCCTCATGCCCTGCCTCCCCCGGTTTCGCGCGCGTGGGCGTCGGCCAGTGTGCCGGTCATGTACAGGGAGGATTCAGCCCAGCCATCGGCATCACCGTTCAAGATCGCCTCGCACCCTGCCAGCGTATCCTGGATATCGACGCTGACCCCCTGGCGACCCGTGAAACCGCCGGTGACATGGAAAGGCTGGGTCAGGAAGCGCAGCAGGCGGCGGGCGCGTCCCACGACCTGGCGGTCGGCTGCCGACAACTCATCCACCCCCAGCAGGGCGATGATATCCTCCAGCGCGCGATACTGGGCGATCGCGGCCCGCACGGCGGCGGCCACCCGGTAATGGCGTTGCCCCACCAGATCCGGGTCCATCAGGCGGGTGGATGACGACAGCGGATCAACGGCGGGATAAAGACCTTCCGCCGCGACGGCCCGCGACAGCACGATAGACCCGTCCAGATGGCTGAACAGTTCGGCCACGGCAGGATCGGTAAAGTCATCGGCGGGGACATAGACCGCCTGGATTGCGGTGATGGCGGCACCGGCCACCGATGCGATGCGTTCCTGCAGCATCCCGATCTCGCCGGCCATGGTCGGCTGATAACCGACGCGGGCCGGCATATGGCCCAGCATGCCGGCAATCTCCGCACCCGCCTGCACGAAGCGGAAGACATTATCCATCAGCAGCAGTACGTCGCGGCCCATGACATCGCGGAAATACTCTGCCTGTGTCAGGGCGGTCAGGCCGGCGCGCCAGCGGGCGCCCGGCGGTTCCGCCATCTGCCCCAGGACCATGACGGTCCGTTCCAGAACGCCTGACCCGCGCATATCCTCCAGCAGTTCCGCCGCCTCACGCGACCGCTCCCCGATCCCGGCAAAGACCGACAAACCGTCATCACGTTCGACCACGGTACGGATCAGTTCCATGATCAGCACGGTCTTGCCGACGCCCGCACCGCCGAACAGCGCCGTCTTGCCCCCGCGCGCCAGCGGTGCCAGCAGGTCGATGATCTTGATGCCGGTCCATTGCGGTTCCAGCCGGGCCGACCGTCGGGACAAGGGTGGTGACGGCTGATGAATGGACCGAAGCGGCGCGTCGGCGGGTAGCGGGCCAAGGCCATCCAGGGGGCGCCCGACAACATCGACAACCCGACCCAGAAGATGCGGCCCCACCGGCACCGACAGCCCGCACCCCGTGCGGGCGGCGGCGTCACCACGCTTCAGACCCGCCGTGTTATCCAGCGCCACCGCGCGCACCCTGTCTGCCGATAGATGCGAGCGAACCTCCGCGTGTATGGTTCCACGGACAAGCAGTATTTCGTCCAGACCCGGCAACCCGTGCGGGAATTCAATATCCAGCACTGACCCACGGATAGCTTGAACTTTCCCTGACTGTGGATCGGCGACGGGCATTTCGTTTGTATCTCAACGACGATGGCAACAACCCTACGTTACTGCCGATCCCGGTCGCTGGAACTGATACAGGTCAATGAGTAGACGATTTGACATGCGAACATTGTGGAAAGGGTCTGTCGGGGGGTACCGTGAATCAGCTTGGGTATGCTGTCATCGGGGGAATCGTTGCATGTTCGCGGGAAACGGACGGAGGTGCCCGCGTTCTGGCCATCGATTGGCCACTCATGAACCATGCCCCAAACACTGGGACCAAGGCATCTACTCAAATGCAGGATCGGGCTGCCAAGCAGCATAAAACTGTTTGGACAGATGTTGCCCTGTGTGTGGGGGGACGGAACCAGTGGCAGCATCACCACTCGGCGATGCTGCCATCGGCGATACGCCAGGCGGGGTTGCGCCACCGGTGCGGCTTGGCTGCCAGTTCCCGCACCAGGGCCTCATTCACATCAATGCCCAGACCGGGCGCGGACGGTATCCCGACATGACCATTTTCCAGTGAAAAGACGGATGGGTCGATCAGATAGGTCAGCAGGTCATGGCCGCCGGTGTTGTAGTGGATGCCCAGCGACATCTCCTCAATCACGAAATTGGGTGTCGAGGCCGCAATGGCCAGACAGGCGGCAAAGGCGATGGGGCCTAGCGGGCAATGCGGGGCCAGGGCCACATCATAGGCTTCCGCCATGGCGGCGATGCGTTTCACCTCGGAAATGCCGCCAGCATGCGACAGGTCGGGCTGGATGATGTCGACAATGCCCTGGGTCAGGAAGGGCTTGAAATCCCAGCGGCTATACAGCCGTTCGCCCAGCGCGATGGGTAGCGTCGTCATCCCGGCCAGCTGCGCCAGCCCTTCGATATTCTCCGACAGCAGCGGTTCTTCGATGAAAAGCGGGCGTAACGGCTCCAGCGCGGCGGCGATCTGCTTGGCCAGCGGCTTGTGGACCCGGCCATGGAAATCCAGCCCGATCTCCAGCCCCTGGTCCTTCACGGCCTGGGCCCGTTCCACGACGCCATCAATATCTTTGGAACACCCGACCCAGCCCAGTTCGGCGGTGGCGTTCATCTTGACGGCGCGGAAGCCCTGGTCGCGGCGGCGGCGCGCCGCCTCGGCCACCTCGTCCGGGCGGTCGCCGCCGATCCAGGCATAGCATTCGACCCGGTCGCGCACGGCCCCGCCAAGCAACTGCCAGACCGGCACGCCCAGCGCCTTGCCCTTGATATCCCACAGCGCCTGATCCAGACCCGACAGTGCCGACATCAGCACCGGTCCGCCCCGGTAAAAGCCAAGACGATAGGCCGTCTGCCAGATATCCTCGATGCGGCTGGCGTCCGTGCCGATGAACCTGTCCTTCAGGCTTTCAAAGGCACCGATCACCGCTTCGGCATGGCCCTCAAGGCTGCATTCCCCCCAGCCCACGATGCTGCAATCGGTCTCGACGCGCACAAACACCCAGCGCGGCGGCACCTGGAACAGTTCAATCCTGGCGATTTTCATTTTTGTCTCTTGGGGATGGCCCCGGATGCGGGGGCAAAAGCTGCTTTCTGTGGTACCGATCATAACGCGGGGCATTCTTCCCGTCAAATTTCTTCATATAAATATGCTAAATAGACGGATGCTGGCT
>CALRNG020000437.1:0-3757 GCA_943369495.1 Rhizobium sp. Q54 | reverse complement strand
AGACGCTTTGACACATGGTTGATGCCGCCGCCGACGCTGGCGGTGCCGTCACCAACCTCAAAATCCTTGAACAGCAGCAGGTTGGCCGTGTGCTTGGGCACATTGATCAGCGGATCGCCTTCCTTGATCGGCAGGCTGAAATTCGGGTCCAGGAAGTCCTGTGCCACTTCCGCATCGGTATAGGCATACGTACCAAACAGGCGCATATCGCCCGGCAGCCGGGCATTCACGTCGAATTCGACACCCTTCGACCGCGCCTTACCAACAGCCATCGAGAAACCGGCATTGACCGGATCGGCGGTCAGCACATTGGTCTTGGTCATGGTGAACAGCGAGATCGTGCTGGTCACAGTGCCATCATCATACTTGGCACCCACCTCGTAAGACTTGGACATTTCCGGCTCGAACAAGGTATTGCCGACACCGGAACCGCTGTTGGGACGGAACCCGTCGCCATAGCCACCATAGACCGAGATCTGATCGGTGAAGTTATAGACGACACCCGCCTGCGGGCTGAACTCCTTATAGGTGCGCAGGGCCGGATTGGTGGCGCTGGTCGCCAACAGCAGATTATTGTAGTTGCGCTTGAAATGGTCGTAACGGCCACCGAAGCGCAGCTTCAACTGTTCAGTCAGGTCGATCTGATCCTGGAAATAGACACCGAACGCCTTTTGCTCCTCGTGGGAACTGGTAAATGTCGTGGTCGGGGTCGGCGTGCTGCCATAAACCGGGTTGAAGATGTTGATGGCATTGTTGTTGGCCGTGATCGCGGCACCAGCCGTATAGGCAGACGGGCGGAATCGGCGCTGCAACAGGTCGATGGTGAAGCTGTCCCAGTCGGTGCCGGTGATGATGTGGTGGTTCATGCCCGCCACCTCAACCGTACCGCTGACTTCTGCGCGCAGCACAGTGTGGTCGGTGTCGTAATCACGATAGCGACGCTGACGCGAGACATACTGACCGTTGGTGAACAGGGTCTGGCGACCACTGGCCAGCTCGGCATCGCTGGAGAAGCCCTCGAACGAGGTCTTCTTCTGGCTGCCGCCCAGCAGCACCGTCCAGTCATCGTTGATATCATGCTGGAACTGCACCTGATGGCCCAGCACCTTCACCTTGGTCGGCCCGTCGCCGGGTTCACCCAGGAAGGTGGAGCGATCAACGGAGCCCAGATTGCCGTTCACGGCCACGAGGCCGCGGTCGAACGGCACCTCCTGGTCTACAAATTCCATCTCATAGGACACAGTCGTGCCCTCGGTCAGGACCGCCAGGATGGAGGGGGAGGCGACCAGTTTCTGACTGTCCAGCGTGTCGCGGAAGCTGCCCGCATCCTCATAGGCTGCGTTCAGGCGGATGGCGATGCTTTCAGTGACCGGCCCGGTGATATCGCCCTCGACACGGTAGGTGTCATAGCTGCCAGCGGACGCCGCGACGCTGCCCTTGGTCTTGAATTCCGGCTTCCTGGTGATGATGTTGACCGTGCCGCCGGGCTCCCCACGGCCGAACAGGGCGGAATTTGGGCCTTTCAGCACCTCAATCCGCTCCACATTCGAGGCGTCGCGCGGGCCGCCATAACCACGGCCACCATTGAAGCCATTGACCAGGAAGCCGCTGGGGAAATTCTCATCCCCGGCAAAGCCGCGCACCGCGAAACTGTCCCACAGGCCGCCGAAATTATTCTGCTTGGCGATGCCGGACGCCAGTTCCAGGGCGCCTTCCAGCTTGGTGATGCCCAGATCCTGCAACAGGGCGCCGTCCAGGACCTGGATGGCCTGCGGCGTCTCCTTCAGGGCGACATCGCCGCGATAGGCCTGACGCTGGCCCACGACAATGATCTCATCCAGGGCGCCGTTGGCGGGCTGTGCGATCGCCACAGGGGCGAGAGCCACGCAGGCGGCAGTGGCGGCAAGCGCCAGGCGGAACCGGTTAGTCACGTACATCGTTGATCCCCTTTGTGAAGCTGCTCCGCTGTTCACTTATTGCGGCGCTGGCCCTGAAGGGCCGTTATCTCGTGCCGTCTGTTATGTTATAACGTTTGTCTGGGGCAAGACCTTTTTTGAAAAGGCCCGAGGTCTTTTCCCCTCACCCGAACAGCTTAGGTCTTCCGGCAGATAATTTTGCTCGAAGCGGCCGGTTGCGGCGGTGTGTTCTATTGTTGTGGGGCCTAAATGCGCGGATTATGCCGGGGCGAAAATCCGCGCTGTTTTGGCGCGCTTACAGGTACTTCAGCCACCAGATGTCGCGACGGCGCTGCTTCAGGCCTGCAAACCAACGGGTCGGCAGATAGAGCGGCACCAGCAGGATGGCGAACCAGATCCAGACGGTGAAGACATTGTCGACGCCGAAGAACTGACCCTTGTTCAGCCCGTACAGGGCAACGGCAATCAGATACAGCGCCTTCAGCACGTAAAGATGCAGCAGATAGAAGAACATGGGCGCACCGCCGAACATGGCCAGATACGGCATGATGCTGCTGTCCTGATATTTCTCGAACAGGGCCAGCAGCAGGACGCCCGCACCCACCGTCGGCAGCAGGAACAGGAGCGAGGGCGGATATTTGGTCAGTGACAGGAAGGCCATGATGGTGTGCAGCGTGTCGACGCCCGGCACCCAGGGTTTGTCGCCATAGACATTCAGCGCACGGATCACCACAAAGCCCAGCAGCATGATGCTGCCCGTCAGGATCAGGCGGCGGCGGCGAACCAAGGCGTCCGTGCCCTTGGCAAACCAGGGGCCGGTGGCATAGCCCAGCAGGATGACGCCAATCCAGGGCAGGATAGGGTAGGTGGTCTTGGCGATCAGCCCGCCACCCAACTGGATCACCGAGCGCTGATGCAGGATGGCCCAAATCTCATAAAACGCATCACCGGGGGCCAGCCGGATCGGGTCCAGCAGATTATGCCCCAGCACGATGACCAGCCCGATCACCACCTGTGCCGTACGCGGCAGGTGCAGCAGCCCGGCCAGCGCGATCATGGAAATGCCGATGGCCCAGATCACCTGCAGCCAGAAGGTGGTTGGTGGGAACTGCGCCGACCAGGCAAAGCCCACGAAGGTCACTTCCAGGAAGATCAGGAACAGCCCGCGCTTCAACAGGAACATTGAGGTTTCGGCCTTGCTGTGCGACTGGCCGTAAAGCCAGGCCGACAGTCCCGTCAGCGCCACGAAGGTCGGCGCGCAGAAGGTGGACAGAAGGCGCGTGAAGAACAGGGCCGGGTCTGTGCTGGTCGTATCGACCGGGTCGGTGACCTGCATGTGCAGGAACCAGGTCTCCCGTACATGGTCGACCAGCATGAAAACCATCACCAGCCCGCGCAGCGCGTCGATGGCCACCAGACGCGCCTGCGCCTTGGCGGCGGCCAATGTCATGCCGGCGCCGGTTGTTTTCGTCTGGCTGTCCACCCCTGTGATACTGGTCATGCCGTGAACCCCCGTTTCGCTGCTCTGCGGCTTTTGCCCGGCGTCTTTGATCACATTATCGCCGCAGGTGCCGCGTATATGCGGAAATACGAGGGGCGGCAGTCAATGCTGCTGAATTGGAAAGGGCGAACGGCATTGGTAAGTGCATATAATTTCCATAAGATAAATTATCAATCTAATTGTCATTTAAAGGTGGATTCTATTCTGAAGCGCGACTCTTCTTTATAATCAGATGGTTAGCAATGGAGGCTGCCATGGGAGAGCACTATTCGCACCTGAGTTTGGCGGAACGGCGCGTGATTGACGAGATGTTCCAGGCTTCGATCCCGGTTCGGGAGAT
>CALRNG020000436.1:0-3774 GCA_943369495.1 Rhizobium sp. Q54 | reverse complement strand
GATCTGCTCAATCCGCCCGGCATTCAGCACCACGATGCGGGTGGCCAGGGTCATTGCCTCCACCTGATCATGGGTCACATAGATCATGGTGGCGCCCAGCTTGGCATGCAGCCGCGCAATTTCCACCCGCATCTGACCGCGCAGCGCCGCGTCCAGATTGGACAGGGGCTCATCAAACAGGAAAACCTCCGGTTCGCGCACGATGCAGCGACCAATGGCCACCCGTTGCCGCTGCCCACCCGACAGCGCCCGGGGCTTGCGGTCCAGCAGCGGGGTCAGCTGCAAGATCTCCGCCGCCTTGGCGACCTTTTCCTTGATCAGGGGTTTGGGCAGGCCCGCGATCTTCAGGCCGAAACCCATATTCTCCGCCACGCTCATATGCGGGTACAGCGCGTAGGATTGGAACACCATGGCGATGCCGCGTTCGGACGGATGAACCAGGGTGACATCGCGGTCGCCGATCATGATCGACCCGCCCGTCGGCAGCTCCAGCCCCGATACCAGACGCAGCAAGGTGGATTTGCCGCAGCCCGACGGGCCGACAAATACCGTCAGTTCCCCCGGCGCGATCTCCAGGTCCACCCCCTTGATCACATCAACGGCGCCGAAGCTTTTCACCACCCCGTGCAGCAGTACCCGACCCTTGGCCACGCCCCCTCCCCTGCTTTTATCGTTGGTCGCCCCTTCGGCGGATGATGGTCCTGAACGCCACCTGTCCTCTTGATCTATCCGGTAACCGGTGTCAGTTTCAACCAGCCAGACGCAGGACGCGCCGGAATGGTGCCGGCTGTCCGCATGCCCAAGGATGACGCCAAGATGAGTTGCGTGCAACCACCCGCACCGCTGCAGGACGAGCTTCCGCCCGCCCATATCGTCGACCCCGCGGATAATGTGGCCATCGCCGTCAAGGCGCTGGAGGCCGGCACGCGGATCGACCTGGGTGGGCAGGGCGTCACCCTGCTGTCCGACATTCCGCGCGGGCACAAGTTCGCGCTGCGGCCGCTGAGGGTGGGCGATGCGGTGCGCAAATATGGCTGGCCCATTGGCGTTGCCACCGCTGGCATCGATCCCGGCGCGCATGTGCATAGCCATAATCTGGCCACCGGCCTGTCGGGCACGCTGAGCTATCAGTACGCACCAGCAGGCACGGATGCCGCCTGGGCCGCCATGCCCAGGGGCGACCAGAGCTTCATGGGCTACCCCCGCGCCGATGGGCGGGTGGGGACCCGTAACGAGATCTGGATTCTCTGCACCGTCGGCTGTGTCGCCCGCACTGCGGAGCGTATTGCCACGCTGGCCAGTCAGCGCTTTGCGGGCAAGGTGGATGGGGTCGTGGCCTTCCCGCACCCGTTCGGCTGTTCACAGCTGGGTGATGATCTGGCCCATACCAAATCCATCATCGCCGCCCTGGCGCAGCATCCCAATGCCGGCGGCGTGCTGCTGCTGGGTCTGGGGTGCGAAAGCAACCAGTTGGACAAGCTGCTGCGCGATGCGCCCGGCATTAACCGCTCCCGCCTGCGGGCCTTCACCGCCCAGGCCAGCAGTGATGAGGTGGAGGACGGCATCAACGCTGTGGCCGAACTGGTGGAGATCGCGGCGGGTGATGTCCGCGTGCCCTGCCCTGCATCCGATCTGGTCATCGGCCTGAAATGCGGCGGGTCGGACGGGTTCAGCGGCCTGACCGCCAACCCCCTGGTAGGCCGCATGGCCGACAGGGTGACGGCAGCGGGTGGCAGCGCCATCCTGACCGAGATCCCGGAAATTTTCGGGGCGGAGGAACTTCTGATGCGCCGTGCCGTTGATCAGACGGTGTTTGACGGCGTCGTCAATGTCGTTAACGGCTTCAAGCAATATTTCCTGGATCATCACCAGCCCGTCTATGAGAACCCATCCCCCGGCAACATTGCCGGCGGCATCACGACGCTGGAGGAGAAGTCGCTGGGTGCCGTGCAGAAGGGGGGCCGCAGCCCCCTCCGCGATGTCATCGCCTATGGCCAGATGCGCCGCGTGAAGGGCCTGACCCTGCTGGAAGCGCCGGGCAATGACGGTGTGTCCTCCACGGCGCTGACGGCGGCGGGGGCGACGGTGATCCTGTTCACCACGGGGCGCGGCACGCCGCTGGGCTTCCCCGCCCCGACCCTGAAGATCGCGTCCAACAGCGTGCTGGCGCGACAGAAGCCGAACTGGATCGATTTCGATGCGGGTCTGGCCCTGACCGATGCCGGGTTGGATGGGGCGGCGGATGCGATGTGGTCCCTGATCCTGGAAACCGCATCGGGCAAGGAAACCCGTGCGGAAAAGAACGGCCAGCGTGAGATTGCGATTTGGAAGAACGGAGTGACCCTGTGATGCCGACCCTGTCGATCACCAACCTGCCCCTGCTGCGCGCCGATGTGGTCCGCCCTGCCTATGACCGCGATGCGGCGGGCATCGGTGTGGTGCATTTCGGCCCCGGCGCCTTCTTCCGCGCGCATCAGGCGTTTTTCTTTGACGAGGCGCTGGCAAAGGGCGGCAACTGGGCCATCTGTGCCGCCGCCTTGCGCAGCACGGATGTGCGTGACGCCCTGCGTCCCCAGGATAACCTCTATATCCTGGCGGAACTGGAGCGGGAGACGCGGTATCGCGTGATCGGGTCGATCAAGGAGACGCTGGCCGGTCCCGGTGACCGCGCGACCCTGCTGGACCGTCTGGCCAACCCCGATACGGTGATCGTCACCATGACGGTGACGGAGAAAGGTTACTGCCTGAAGGGCGACGGGTCGCTGGATTTCGACAATGCCGATATCGCCCATGACCTGGCCGAACCGTTGAACCCCGTCAGCCTGATCGGCCATCTGGTCGAAGGCTTGCGCCGCCGGTTCAAGGCGGGGACGGCCCCCTTCACCGTCATTTCCTGCGATAACCTTGTCGATAACGGCCATAAGCTGGGCCGCGCCGTGGCCGCCCTGGCGGAACGACACGATGCCGCACTGGCCGACTGGATCCGCACCAAGGTCGCCTTCCCGCGCACCATGGTGGACAGCATCACGCCCGCCACCGATGATGCGCTGCGCGTCCGTGTAACCAGCGAGGCCGGCCTATCCGACAATTGGCCGGTCCAGCGTGAACGCTTCACGCAATGGGTGATCGAGGACCGGTTCTGCAATATCCGCCCGGATTTCGCGTCCATCGGCGTCACCCTGACCAACGATGTCAGCGCCTATGACCGGGCCAAGCTGCGCCTGCTGAACGGGCCGCATTCCACCCTGGCCTATCTGGGAAGCCTGGCCGGGTATGAGACGGTGGCGGATGCCATGGCTGATGCCGATCTGGCCGGCTTTGTGCGGCGTCTGATGCTGGACGATATCAGCCCGACGCTCAGCCCGGATGCCGGGATCGACTATCCCGCCTATATCGACGCCATCCTGGCCCGGTTCGCCAATCCGGGTATCCGGCATCTGCTGTCGCAGATCGCCTGGGACGGGTCGGCCAAGCTGCCCTTCCGCCTGTTCGGCACCATTGCCGAACGGCTGGCGGCGGGGGCGGCGGTCGACCATCTGGCCCTGCCCGTGGCGGCCTGGATGCGCTTTGTCCTGTCCAAGGCGGCGGACGGGACCAAGCTGACCGACCCGCTGGCCGAAGCATTGCTGACCATCGCGCGGGGCTGCACCGGTGATGCGCACCGCGACGTCTCCAGCTTCTTCGCGTTGTCACAGATGTTCCCGGTCACGCTGACGGGCAATGCCGCCTTCCGCGCGGCCCTGGAACGGGCCTATGGCCTGCTGGATGGCGGGG
>CALRNG020000435.1:0-3774 GCA_943369495.1 Rhizobium sp. Q54 | reverse complement strand
GCGGCGGTGCGCGCGGCCGACGCAGCGACCCAGGAATGGGGGGTGGGCCTGATCCGGTCCTGGAATACCGCCGGCTGGTTCGCCGCGCCTTACAAGCTGGGTGATCGTCTGGCGCAGCTGATCGGGGCGGAGGCTGGGGAGGTCGTGGTCACCGACGCCACCGGGCTGAACCAGTTCAAGGCCGTGGCCGCCGCCTGTGCCCTGCGTCCCGACCGTCGTGTCATCGTCATGGAAGGCAGCAATTTTCCCACCAATAATTACATGGTGCAGGGTCTGGCGGCCTTTCTGGGCCAGGGCCATGAAATCCGGTTTGTGGAGAAGGACGGCATTCTGGACGCGATCCGCGACGATGTCGCCGTGGTCGCCCTGACCCATGTCCATTACAAGACTGCCCATATCCTGGATATGGCGGCCATCACGGCCAAGGCCCATGCCGTCGGCGCGCTGACCGTCTGGGACCTGTGCCATTCCGCCGGTGCCATCCCGGTGGAGTTGAACGCAGCCCATGCCGATTTCGCGGTCGGCTGCACCTATAAGTACCTGAATGGCGGGCCGGGCAGCCCGGCCTTCATCTTTGCCGCCCGGCGTCACCATGCGGCCATGCAACAGCCCTTGTCCGGCTGGTGGGGCCATGCCGCGCCCTTTGCCTTTGACCGCGATTACCGCCCCGCCGATGGCATCGGGCGGATGCTGACGGGCACGCAGGGTATCATCTCCATGCAGGCCGCCGAACCCGGCCTTGATCTGGCCGTGCGTGCCGACAAGCATCTGGCCTGGGCCAAGGCACGCACCATGGGCGATATGTTTATCGCGCTGGTGGAGGAAAGGCTGGGCACCGATGCCTTCCGCCTGGACAGCCCGCGCGACGGCACCCTGCGCGGCGGGCATGTGGCGCTGGCCCACGCGCAAGGCTACCCCATCATGAAGGCCCTGATTGAGGCCGGCGTGATCGGCGATTTCCGCGCGCCCGACACGCTGCGCTTCGGGTTCTCGCCGCTGTACCTGCGCTATACGGATGTGGCCGATACCGTCGATATCCTGGCCGACATCATGAAGCGCGGCGTGTGGCGGGAGGAGCGGTTCCAGGCCAAGGACGCCGTGACCTGAGCATAACGCTGTCGGCGCAAGAAGCGGAATGATCGGCACCACGCGGGCCGTCATAATCCCCGGCATCACGACAATCACGCTATGACCGGCGGGCCGATGGCCCGGTTACCGGACAGGGGACCCGCATGCCGTTCAAATCACACCGCCGCACCCCTTTGCTGTGCCTGCTGATCCTGCTGGCACTGCCCTTCTTTGGCTTCCGGACACCGGCATCTCTGCCCCCGCCACCTGAAGACAGGCCAACCCAACCCCGGACCGGGGATTATCCGGGCTGGACACGCGGCACCGACATGGACCTCGTCGCCCGCCCGCGCACGACATCGCCATAGGTCAAACAACACCTTTGACGTGTACGCATTCATTGCTCAATCCACCCATTACGGTTATCAGTTATACCCACAAGGGCTTAACACCGTGGGGGATGTCATGTCGCGGATCTGGCTGTGGCGAGCATGTGTGGTGGGGGTGGCTTTGGCGCTGCCCATGGCGGGGGCGATGGCGCAGGTGGATACCAGCGGGGCCGCGACGGGTGCGCAGACCGTCCCGGCGATCGCCACCATGACGGGCGGCGGCAATATCTATGATGCCTCCGTGGCGGCCCTGACCAAGCTGGCCATGATCGCCATCATCCTGGAACAGGCCCTGGCCCTGATCTTCGACTGGAAGCCCTTCCGGGAGACCTTCGACCGCTCGGCAGTGAAGCCCATCGTCAGTTTCCTGTTCGCCGGCGCCATTGTGCATGAATTCGGCCTGGATGTGGTGGCCACCCTGATCAAGGCCTATGGCGGCGATCAGGAAGGCATCGGCATCGTGTCGAAACTGGTGACGGCGCTGGTCCTGGCCGGCGGCAGCGGCGGCATCAACCGCATCCTGCAGCGCATGGGCGTTCGCAGCAATCTGAACCTGAAGGATGAGAGTGCAACGCCGCCCACCACCGCCTTCGTGGCCGTGGTGCCCATGCCGAAATCGGCCAAGAGCGACATTGCCTGCGTCACTGTCGTGGGTATCGACAGCGCGGGCACCAGCCATTCATTGGGCACCGTCGCCGGGGCCAGTGTGGGCCGCGACCCCACCGGCTGGCGCGCCTTCTTTTTACAGGAAAAGGGCCGCTTTCCGACGGAGGGTGGCTTCGCCCTGACGCCCGGCCAATGGTCCATCCGCCTGGACGCCACCGACAGCACCGGCACCGTCAGCAGCAGCACCCTCTGGGGCCCCTATCAACTGGATGCCGGTGCCCAGATCGACCTGACGATCAAGGTCTGATCCCACCGTCCCAACCATGTCCGTTTCCGGTCTTGCACCCATTTCATGCTTCCGGTCCAATGCAGACGGCAGCAGCGTGAGGCTTTGCTTCGCGCCGCTGCAGGCCGCCGACTGGCGGCTCGCCGCTCGTGCGGCGTGAAGCCAAGCCGCCGGATGGCGGCGCCCGGCGCTTGAGGGGGAATGAACATGGACTCTTGCGACTGTAACCGGCGGGGTTTCTTCGGCCATGCGTTCGGGTGTGGGGCATGGGTGGCGGTGGCGCTGGCCGCTGGCACCCTACAGGCCCGGCAGGTGCAGGCCCGCACCCTGGCCGATCCCGTGGTCACCGCCCCCTTCGCGCGTATTGAGAAAATCGCCGATGGCGTCTGGGCCGTGGTCTCAACGCCGTTCGGTGCCGATGGGGCGCGCGGCGACCGTACCACCTTGTCCAATGGCGGCATCATTGCAGGCCGCGATGCGGTCCTGGTGGTGGAAGGGTTCTTCACCCCCGCTGGCGGCCAATGGCTGTCGGATCAGGCCCTGGCGCTGACCGGGCGCCGCCCCACCCATGTCGTCGCCACCCATTACCATCTGGACCATGTCGGCGGTCTGGCCGGGTTCCGGCAGGGGGCTGCGGGGCCAGAACTGCTGATGACGGCACGCACGGGCACGCTTTCCGCCGAACGCAATGCCCTTGCCAAACCGGCGGAGGGCAGCCCCTTCCCCAAGGCCCCGCCCATCCTGCTGCCCACCCTGGTCCTGCCGGAGGGCGAGGCCAAGCTGGACCTAGGCGGGCGCACCGTCCGGCTGGTGGCCCGCACCGGCCATACCGACAGCGACGTGACCGTGGAACTGGATGATCCGCGCGTCATTTTCGGCGGCGATCTGCTGTGGAACGGCATCTTCCCCAATTATGTCGATGCCGACCCGCTGAAGCTGTCCACCGCCGTCACTGCCCTGCTGTCGGACCGCACCGCCACCATCGTGCCGGGCCATGGCCCCCTTTCCACCGCCGCCGACCTGTCGGGCTACAAGGGCCTGCTGGATAGTGTGGAGGCGGCGGCGCGGCGTGCCCATAGGGCGGGCTTGGCCGTGGAAGATGCCGCCAAGGCCTTTGCCCTGCCATCCAGCCTTGGCGCCTGGACCCTGTTCAATCCCGGCTTCTACACCAATGCCTTCAAAGCCTGGTACCGTGTGCTGGGGTAAAGACAGTTTTGAAATGGGGGGTGCGATGACGCAGAACATGGCGATTGCCGGCGGTGGCGCCACGGGTGCGGGTACGGCAAAGGATGAGACGGCGATCCGTCGCGATCTGGCGGCGGCCTACCGGCTGACGGCGCTTTATGGCTGGGACGATCTGGTCTTCACCCATATCTCCGCCCGCCTGCCCGGCCCCGACCATCATTTCCTGATCAACCCCTATGG
>CALRNG020000434.1:0-3780 GCA_943369495.1 Rhizobium sp. Q54 | reverse complement strand
CATCTGGCAGAATGGTGATGCGCCCGCCGATGCCATCGCGGAATCCGTGATGCATATCGAGGTGGATCAGATCGCCGGCAGTGACGAGCTGGATGATATCCGCGCCGGTATCGCCGCCGTCCTGGCCGATGTCCGCGCCGCCGTCAGCGATTTTCATGCCATGCGCGCCCGTCTGACCGACACTATCGCCGGCCAGTATGGCCCCGTGGCGGCGGATGAGCGGGAGGAGGGGCTGTCCTTCCTGCGCTGGATGGATGAAGACCATTTCATCTTCCTCGGCATCCGCGAATACCGCCTGGGCAAGGATAATGGTGAGGAGACGCTGGATATCCAGGCCGGCGCCGGCCTGGGCCTGCTGCGCAATGATGAGGTCAGCGTCTTTGACGGGTTGCGCCATTTCTCCACCCTGCCGCCGGAGGTGAAGGCGTTTGTCCGCCATCCGCGCTTCATGATGGTGACCAAGGCCAACAAGGACAGCACGGTGCATCGCCGGGCCCCCTTGGACGCTGTCATGGTCAAGCTGTTCAACGAGGCAGGCGAGGAGATCGGCGAGCGGCTGTTCGTCGGCCTGTTCACCAGTACCGCCTATAACCGGTCATCGCGCGATATCCCGTTCCTGCGCCAGAAGGTTACCCGTGTCATTGAGCGGTCGGGCTTTGACGGGCGTGGCCATGATGGCAAGGCGCTGGTTCATATTCTGGAAACCTATCCGCGCGACGAGCTGTTCCAGATCGGCGATGACGAGCTGTACGACATCGCCATGGGCGTGCTGCATCTGCAGGAGCGCCAGCGCGTCGCCCTGTTCGTGCGCAAAGACCCGTTTGAACGTTTCGTTTCCGCATTGATCCATGTTCCAAGAGATCGTTACGATACCGATCTGCGCAAGCGTCTGCAGACCCTGATCGAGAAGGCTTATAACGGCACCTCGACCCAGGCCAATGTGTCGCTGTCGGAAAGCGTGCTGGCCCGTGTCCATTTGATCGTGCAGACGACGCCCGGCAAGGTGCCGGATGTGGATGTCGGTGAGCTGGAAAGCCAGCTGATCGAGGCCTCGCGCGGCTGGCGCGACCGCTTCACCCAGGCGTTGGTGGAGGAAAAGGGCGAGGCGGCCGGTCTGGCCCTGGCCCGCAAATACAATGGCGCCCTGCCGGCCTCCTACCAGGAGGCCTATACGCCGGACGAGGCGGTGGTCGATCTTGCCCGGATCGAACATATCATCGCCCATGGCGGCATCGCGCTGAACCTGCACCGCCCGGTGGAGGCGGATGCCCATCAGCTGTTTTTCAAGGTCTATCAGATCGGCGGGCCGGTGGAGCTGTCCAAGGTGCTGCCCATGCTGGAGCATCTGGGCCTGCGCATCCTGGCCGAGGGCGGCCCGTTCGAGGTGGAGCTGCCCGGCGATACGCCCAACATCTTCATGCAGGATTTCGACATGCGGACAGCCGATGGCCGCGCCGTCGAACTGGACCGTGTGAAGGCGGCGTTCGAGGATGCGTTCCAGCGTGTCTGGACGGGGGAAGCGCAGTCGGACGGGTTCAACCGTCTGGTCCTGCTGGCCGGCATGGACTGGCGTGAGGTCACGGTTTTCCGTGCCTATGCCAAGTATCTGAAGCAGGCCAAGTTCGATTTCACCCAGGAATATATCGAGAATACGCTCTCGACCCATTCCCGCATAGCCGGCCTGCTGCTGGACCTGTTCCGCACCAGCCATGATCCGGCGGCGCTGGCCACGCTGGGCCGGGATGAGGTGGATACCAGGCGCAAGGGTCTGATCCTGGAGATCGACCACGCGCTGGACGCGGTTACCAACCTGGATGAGGACCGCATCCTGCGCCGGATGCTGAACATCATCCGGGCCACCCTGCGCACCAACTTCTTCCAGAAGGGGACCGATGGGCAGCCCAAGTCCTACATCTCCTTCAAGCTGGATAGCGGGTCGATCGACGACCTGCCCCTGCCGCGCCCGTGGCGGGAGATCTGGGTCTACAGCCCGCGTGTCGAGGCCATCCATCTGCGCGGTGGCAAGGTGGCGCGCGGCGGCATCCGCTGGTCCGACCGACGGGAAGATTTCCGCACCGAGATTCTGGGCCTGATCAAGGCGCAGATCGTCAAGAATGCGGTGATCGTGCCGGTGGGTAGCAAGGGCGGCTTCATCGTGAAGAACCCCGTGCCGGCCAGTGCGGGGCGCGAGGCCGTGATGGCCGAGGTCATCGAATGCTATAAGACGATGATGCGTGGCCTGCTGGACATCACCGACAACCTGAAGAACGGGGTCGTGCTCCCGCCGACCGATGTGGTGCGGCTGGACAGCGATGATCCTTACCTGGTAGTGGCCGCCGACAAGGGCACGGCGACCTTCAGCGATATCGCCAATGGCGTGTCGCGCGACTATGGCTTCTGGCTGGACGATGCCTTTGCCTCCGGCGGGTCGGCCGGCTACGACCATAAGGGCATGGGCATTACCGCGCGCGGCGCGTGGGAGGCGGTGAAGCGCCATTTCCGCGAGCTGGGCAAGGATATCCAGAACGAGGATTTCACCAGTGTCGGCGTGGGCGACATGTCGGGCGACGTGTTCGGCAACGGCATGCTGCTGTCCCGGCATATCCGCCTGATCGCCGCCTTCGACCATCGCCATATCTTCGTTGACCCCAACCCGGATGCGACCAGCAGCTGGGCGGAGCGCAAGCGCCTGTTCGATCTGCCGCGCTCCTCCTGGGCGGATTACGACACGACGAAGCTGTCACCGGGCGGGGCCATCTTCGACCGGGGGGCGAAGTCCGTCAGCCTGTCGCCGGAAATCCGCCAGGCCCTGGAAATCCAGACCGAACGGGTGACGCCGACGGAGCTGATGCGCGCCGTGCTGCGCGCCAAGGTGGAGCTGCTGTGGCTGGGCGGTATCGGCACCTATGTGAAGTCCACGGATGAGACCAACGCCGATGCCGGTGACAAGGCCAATGACCCGATCCGCCTGAATGGCCGCGAGTTGCGGGCCAAGGTGGTGGGGGAGGGGGCCAATCTGGGCTTCACCCAGCGCGGGCGTATCGAGGCGGCACAGGCGGGCGTGTCGATCAATACCGACGCCATCGACAATTCGGCGGGCGTGGACACGTCGGACCATGAGGTGAATATCAAGATCCTGCTGCGCGACGTCATGGATGGCGGCGGCATGACGCGTGAACAGCGCGATGTGCTGCTGGCCCAGATGACGGACGAGGTGGCGGATCTGGTCCTGGCCGACAATTACAAGCAGACCCAGGCCCTGACCATTGCCCAGGCCATTTCGGTGGAAACGCTGGAGGATCAGGCCCGGTTCGCCCGCACCATGGAAAAGGCCGGCAAACTGTCCCGCGCCATCGAGTTCCTGCCCGATGACGAGGAGATCGCCGCCCGCGCCAATGCCAAGCGCGGCTTGACCCGGCCGGAAACGGCGGTGCTGCTGGCCTATGCCAAGATCGATCTCTATGACCGGCTGCTGGCGTCCGACCTGCCGGAAGACAAGACGGTCGAACGCGATCTGATGCGGTACTTCCCCAAGCCGTTGCAGGAGAAATTCCCCGACGCCGTGGGCCGTCATCAGTTGCGGCGTGAGATCATCTGCACCGCCGTCACCAATGGCATGGTCAACCGCGTCGGCCCGACCTTCACCTGGGAAATGGTGGAACAGACGGGTCGCAGCGAGGGTGATGTCGCCCGCGCCTATCTGATCGTCCGCGATGCCTTCGGTCTGCGCCGGCTGTGGGATGCGGTGGAGGCGTTGGATACCAAGGTGCCGGCGGGCGT
>CALRNG020000433.1:0-3785 GCA_943369495.1 Rhizobium sp. Q54 | reverse complement strand
CAAGGGGGTTGGGGGTGGGGATGTCTCAGTCGCCCACAGCGGGCAGGTCGGTCAGGATATCTGTCATGATATCCAGCGCATCTTCGGCATCCACCCGGGTAAGCCGGACGTTCAGCTGATAGTCGGCGTCAACGCGATACTTGCGCAATCGTTCCAACCGCTTACCAAGACGGTAAGTCGTTGACCCCGGCTTGCGTGTCATGAAACGCAGCAGCTGTTCATGTGTACCGCCTGCGGCGGGTTGTCGGACATAGCCGGCGTGTCCCGCATGTTCCAAACAGGCGTGGAAGGCGACGTAATAGCTCCGGGAAATGACGGTACGCACACGGGCGAGGGTTAAGCCCGACTGGTCCAACAGCCCTTCGGCATCGGTCGCCAATTCACGCCAATGCATCATGCGGCCTTCCGCACGCGGGGCTTGGCAGGGATGGAATGGTGACGGGGTGCGGCTTTAACTTCGACAAAGTAGTTCGGCCACCAATCAACACTCTCCTCCGAAAAATTTGCCGCATACTGCCCTTGGGCGTCGTGGATCTGGTCGAATAGGTCGGAGGGGTGGATCAGCGAACTGTCGATCAAGAGCGTAGCGCGAAAGCAGGGAATACCTGTTTCTGGGTCATCACTAATGCCTACAGTGATGCCAATCAAATATTCAGAAGCTATTTGTAACGCCACTTTCTGGAGTTGGGGTAAATGTTTTTCAACAGAGAGAATGCTGATATTTTTTATATACCTTATAGCTCCATCTGCTCCTTTTTCAGAGAGTTGACGTATAAGCTGCCGATCAGCGGTTGCCAGCGCTGTTAAGGTCAGAAGTTCTTTCTGAACTGGGCTTAAGGTGGACAATGCTTCCATCAACTGACGGGCACAATCGGTGCCGCGCTCGACAAAACCCAACTGGATAAGCTGTCCTTGTGTGTTGAGCGACAATGCCCCACCGTCGGGAACCCACGACCGATCCAAAATTTCTAGGCAGTGTACCGCCTCATCACGATAGCCGACCGTTTGACACACTGTGACAAGCAGGCCTCGGGCACGAAGGTCTCTGGAATCGGCTTTGATGATGGCCTTGATCTGAAAGTAAAGCTCCATTGCCGCGTCAACATCTCCCCAATCGAGGGCGCTGACGCGTTTGCTCAACTCCACAACCTTGCTCACTGCCACGGGCATTGGCCACTACCTCCACCACCAATGCTACCGATTCGCCTGCTATTCCGCAATGCCGGGGATGACGCTTGTCACCCCTCCAGCATGCGGCGCAGCAGTTCGACATCCTCGGCGAAGGCCGGGTCAGTGCCGCAGAGTTCGTCCACTTTGCGGACGGCGTGCATGACGGTGGTGTGGTCGCGGTCGCCGAATTTGCGGCCGATTTCCGGCAGGGAGCGCTGTGTCAACTGCTTGGCCAGATACATGGCCACCTGACGCGGGCGGGCAACGGCGCGGGCGCGGCGTGCGCTGCTCATGTCGGCCAGGCGGATGTTGAAATGCTCGGCGACCTTCTTCTGGATCTCTTCGATGGTCACGCGGCGGTTGCTGGCGCGCAGCAGGTCGTGCAGTACGTCCTGCGCTGATTCCAGGGTGATGGCGCGGCCCACCAGTTCGGCATGGGCGACGATGCGGTTCAGTGCGCCTTCCAGCTCACGCACATTGCTGGTGATTTTGTGCGCCAGGAATTCCAGGACCTTGGGCGGCACCTTGGCGCCGATTCGGTCGGCCTTCTGACCCAGAATTCCCAAACGCAGCTCATAGGTGGTGGGGTGGATATCGGCGACCAGACCCCAGCCCAGGCGCGACCGCAGCCGTTCCTCCATGCCTTCCAGGTCCGACGGGCTTTTGTCGGCACTGATGATGACCTGGCGGTTCTGATCCACCAGGGCATTGAAGGTGTGGAAGAATTCTTCCTGGGTGCTGTCCTTACCGCTGATGAACTGCACATCATCGATCATCAGCACATCGACCGACCGGAACTGCTCCTTGAAGGCCATCGTGTCCTTGAAGCGCAGCGCCCGGATGAACTGGTACATGAATTTTTCGGCCGACAGATAGATGACGCGGCGCGACGGGTCCTTTTTGCGGATGGCCCAGGCGATGGCGTGCATCAGGTGCGTCTTACCCAGACCCACGCCGCCATAGAGGAACAGCGGGTTGAAGGGCACGGCCTGGGCATCGGCCACACGGCGGGCGGCGGCAAAGGCCAGCTCGTTCGGCTTGCCCACCACAAAATTCTCAAACGTGAAGCGCGGGTCCAGCGGGGCCGACATCTCGTCGGTGCGGTCTTCCACCACCACCAGCGCAGGGCTGGGCTCGATCACCAGTTCGGTGACGGGTTCTGGCTTGGCGGCGGGGGGTGCGACAGGCGCGTCATTGGCGGGGGTGGCGGTGAGGTCCGGCTTGGCGGCACTGGCCACCACAATCTCCACCGACTGCACGCCCGGATTCTCGCCAGAGAACAGGGCGCGGATACGGTCGGCATAATGGGTGCGAATCCAGTCGCGCATGAAGCGGGTCGGCACCAAGATGCGCAGCTGCCCGCCATCCAGCGAGCCGACGGTGAGCGGCTTCAGCCAGGAACGATAGGCGGTCTCCCCAACCTCGTCCTTCAGGCGGCCCCGCACCCGCGCCCACTGTTGATCCAGCGAACCCTGCACTGACATTCGACCGTTGCTCCCCGCCCCAAGGCTCAACTTCACCACAGCGCGCCCGCCATCGCGGCGCGCGTCACCCACAACAAGGATTGAAATCATCCGGGGCGGCATAGGCCACCCCTGCGCGGGTACTGAAACCCGCGATCCTATTGCCGATCATTAACGTCGCGGCGTCATGATCGGCTCCACACTTTTCGTCAGGGCCAATGTTCCCATTGGCACCGCCCCACCCCGGTACCCGACCGCCCCATCCCACTTCGGTTCACCCTTATTCTGGGTAATGAAGATGGTTGCGGAAACACAAAACCGTAACAGCGGGCGTTCCCTTGCGGAATACCCCCTTCGTACAGGTTCTGTTTTTCAAGAAATGGCAGGCGATCGCCGGGGGTCGGGACTTAGGATGTCATCCACATCCATTATCCGCACGCCACTTTGGATTATAATCCAAAGACGTCATACACCCGTCTGCATCGCTTCCATTGCGCCACTGAACAGCGGCTGAGGGATGCTAGAGGGGCGGCGTAAGAGTCGCAACGGGACCGAAAAGGGAACGCCGAAAAAAGCAAAAATCGTTCGCCGCAATTTCAACGAAACCTTGCCGCAACCCTTTGAAAGGATAAGAGACAGGCAGTTGAACCCGGTTTCGCGGCGCCATAAGAAAACCGCGCGGGCGACAGGCACCGCGCGGGTTCCTCTACGGCTGGCGAAGGATCAGCCCAGGGCCTTGATACGGCCGGACAGGCGCGACAGCTTGCGCGAAACGGTGTTGGCGTGCAGCACGCCCTTGCTCACACCGCGCATCAGCTCGGGCTGGGCCTGCTTGAAGGCCTCAGCGGCGACGCCCTTGTCGCCAGCGGCGATGGCAGTCTCAACCTTCTTCAGGAAGGTACGGATACGGCTGACGCGGGCGCGGTTGACCTCAGTCCGGGTGGCGGTCTGACGGATGCGCTTCTCAGCGGACTTATGATTGGCCATAGGAAACCTTTACGCGGAACATGGTGGTGCCGTAGGAAGCGGCGCTTATACAAGGGGTCAGCCGCCCCGTCAAGCGGGTGCGGGCCGGGTCCCTATACGAAACTTGCTGGTCTGACAGTCGCCTTTTGGGCCATGCCAGAGTCGAGCCCCGAGTCGATACGCGCC
>CALRNG020000432.1:0-3799 GCA_943369495.1 Rhizobium sp. Q54 | reverse complement strand
CCGATCCTGAAGAGGTTGAGGCGACGCGCTGGATCAGCCTGAGCGACCTCCGGCACGAAATCACGCATGAGCCAGAGAGCTTCACGCCCTGGCTGCGGATCTATCTGGACCGGTTCCCGGACCTGTTCTTTGGCCAGGCGGCCTGATTTCAACGAAAAATATCAGCGATGATGCCGGCGGCGTTCGTGCCGACATGATGCGATGCCACGCTGCCCGGGGTTTACCCGTTGGCAGCGTGGCATGTGCTGACCGGCGAACCGCGCACAAAAGAAATCAGGGGGAGCCTTGCGGCTCCCCCTGGAGTTGTCGCCGTCATGGGGGAACGACGGCCCATGACAGGGAGAGCTGCGGGACGGGCCCGCAGCCGGCCCTTTAGGGCTGGGTAACGGGCGTGGCGGCGCCGCCCAGCACTTCGGTCTTGCCGGGAATGTAGGTGCTGAAATTCGGCACCTCGGTCGAACCCTTGACCGCCACGGCGTCGATGTAATCCTTAATCATGGAAACGCCGTAGAGCGGCTTCTGCACGCCGTTATGGCAGGTCGCGCAGCCAATCTTGAGGACGTCACCCTCCGGTCCCTTACGGTTGGCCGGGAAGACCGGGGTTAGCCCTTCCATATAATTGACGTTCAGGTGCCGGGCCAACTTGATGCCATGCCAAGCGGTGACCCGCTGCGGCGGGCTTTGATCCCAGTCATTGAAGGCCCGCGTATTGTGGCAGGTCGTACAATTGGCACCGAGGGATTCCGACATATGCATCATCAGCGACCAGGTGCCTTCGGTCTCCATCGTGCCAACAGTGTTGACGCCGGTGGGCAGGGCCGTCGTGGCATGGACGCGGATGGGCTTGTCGCCCAACAGATAATCCATCAGGGCGTTCTGCGGCAGCGAGCTGTTGCCGGCATTGACCGCGACGACATTCTGGCCGTTGCGGTTGGAGGTCATGTTGCCCGCCGGCTTGGGGTCCAGACTGGCGCTCCAGACTTCGGCGGGTACGCCCTTGCCACGGTGACAGGTGTAGCAGGTGACGCCGGTTTCGGCGACATGCGACTTCCAGTCGACATTGATCGACTGCGTCATCTGGATCATGCGTCGGGCGACGACCTTCTGATAGACTTCGTCAGACGCCAGATTGTCGGGATTGTGGCAGTAGTTGCAACCAGCCTCCGGGGCCACCCATTCCGTCATGGCGGCCATCAGCTGGTTGAACTGATCACCCGACAGATGGCCCAGCACCTGGACATTCTGATAGAGCGCCGAGGCCTTGTCACCGGACGGGTCGGCCTGCCACGGGGCGGGCGGGGCGACATTGGCGGCTTTCAGGGCGGCCTCTGTCTCCACATCGCGATGCTTATACATGCCGGTTCCGCGGAAACCGATCTGTTCGCTGGCCACGGGCGGTGCGTCCCAACCGGCGCCGACGAAGCTGGCGACCGCCAGCAGGGCGCCGGCGGAGGCGGCGAATGGTAACCAGAGTTTCATGATCCTCCCTCCCTTATTGCGCCGGATCGACGACGTTGGGCCACGTATCGGGCAGCGGCGACACCAGACCGTGGTTCACGCCCCACAGGTACCAGTTATCGACCACGGTGCCGGTGAGCAGGATGCCGATGCCGCCCGTCAGCGGGGTGAGGATGGCGAACCACCAGGCCCAGCGGTGAACGGATTCCATGGTTGCGTTGAACCCCATCGTCCAGCGCCAGAACAGGGCCGCACGTTCCGAGGCGGTGCCGCGGTCGGTGATCTGTTCCAGTTCCCGCTCGCCGCCATACTTGCCGACCGCCAGGATCGTCGCGCCATGCATGGCGAACAACAGGACGGAACCGTACAGGAAGACGATGGAGAGGCAGTGGAAGGGGTTGTAGTACAGATTGCCGTAGCGGATGGAGAAGGCCGCCGTCCAGTCCAGGTGCGGGAAAATGCCGAACGGTACTGCTTCGGAGAAGTTGCCCATCAGCAGCGGCCGGATGAAGCCCAGCACCAAGAACAGCCAGATGGCGGCGGCGAAGGCCCATGCCACATGGGTGCCCATTTCCAGCTGCCGGGCGCGGCGATAGACGCGAACCCACCAGAGCAGGACCGACAGCGTCAGGAAGAAGCCGGCCATCAGCCACCATCCCCCCTCCGCCAGTGGCGGCAGCACTGTCAGGCCGTATTTGGCCGCCGGCGGCTCCAGGCCCAGCCAGAAGAGCTGGCGGACAAACTCAATCGGGTCCCAGCCCACCGAGGCCAGCATGTTGAGACCGATGATCTCAAACGCGATGAAGCCGAAAACCAGCGACAAGGTGCCGAGATAACCCAGATAGATCGGCCCGAGCTGCGCGTTGCCGATGATCCCGAACAGCCGGACGAAGAAGGGTTCACCGGTGCGCGGACTGTCTCCCCGGGGCAACGGCATGCCTTCTTCGGCGGGGCCGCTGACTTGGATCGGGGTGATGATGTTCTGATATTGTGCCATCACTCAATCCTCCTCAGCGCCAGATCGGAAGTTCAAGCCACCAGCTCCACCACTGGGGCCAGCCCTTGTTCCAGAAGGGCCCACTGATGATGATGCAGACGGCACTCCAGAAGCCGGCATTCAGCGCCAGGACCAGGCCCAGACGGTGGATGCCCAAGGTGCCGATCGAATAGCCGATGATGTCGCGGAAGAAGGTGTCTTCATATTCCGGCGTCTTCACTTCGGCCTGTTTGCCCGGCTCGTCGACGGCGGCACCAGGATTGGCGGCCGAAAGGATCAGGCCGCCATGCAGCGACAGCGCCAGCGTCGTCGTGAAGAAGAACGACACGGCAATCATGTGCGCGGGGTTGTAATGGAAGTGCAGATACTGGTACCCGACATTCGATACCCAGTCGAGGTGACTGAAGATTCCGTACGGGAAGCCATTGCCCCAGGCGCCCAGCAGCAGCGGGCGGAAAACCACCAGTGTCGCATAGGCGAAGATGGCGAAGGAAAAGGCGAAAGGCACATGATAGCCGATGCCCAGCTTCCGGCAGATTTCAACCTCCCGCAGCGCCCATGAGATAAAGGCACCCAGTGCGCAGACGGTGATGATCTGCCACAGCCCACCCTCCTTCAGCGGCGCAAGCGCCAGGCCGTAGGACAGGTCAGGGGGGGCTATCGAGATTTGCCAGATATTCCAGGTGGGCCCGATGGCTGCCCCATACAGGATCAGCGCCGTGCCTAAAGCGGCGAAGAAGGCGGTGGTAACGCCGAAGAACCCGACATAGAAGGGCCCGACCCAGAAGTCGAACAGGTCGCCGCCGATCAGCGTTCCACCGCGCACGCGATATTTGCGTTCAAAACTGAGCAGCGCCATGTACGTGCCCTCCGAGAGAGGCCAGCCAGTTGGTCATCCAGTTGGCGATGTCTTTTGTTGAAGATTGGCGGCGGGCGGGGCCGTCACCGGCCACGCCTGCTGCCGTCTTGAGCTTCAGCCGACGCTCTGCTGATCCGCATCCTGGAAAAGCGAATGCTCGATCGCGCTGGTCTTGAGGGGCTTGCCCTCAAACCAGTTGAACCGCTCAGTGCTCAACAGGATAAAATGGATCAGGATGGCGAGCGTGAACAGAAATACGGACAGTGCAACCAGCGCCTTGCGCGGGTCGAACATCAGCCAGATTCTCCACATGTCGCTTTCTCCTTAGCCGATCATCGGCAGAAGTGATTGTGCCGTTTGGCCGATGCTCTCCAGAGAGGCATAGCCATTCGGTCCGGGGATCCACGGGCGCCACATCCAAACCAGAACATGCGCGGCGATCGCGATCACCGTGAAGATCAGGAAGCCTTGGATGAAGAACGAGT
>CALRNG020000431.1:0-3830 GCA_943369495.1 Rhizobium sp. Q54 | reverse complement strand
CTTCCACACCCAGCTTCTGCCGCCACATCGCAGAGACCGCGACAATCACGCGCTTATTGTTCTCGTTCTGGGTCAGCAGAACCTCAACCGGCGGCAACGGCTTGCCGCCTGGGCCATATCCCGCTTCGACAAGCAGCGTCTTGGCCTGTTCGTCCCGTTGCTTCTGCGACAGGGCCGCCCAGGTTGGGCGCGGCGGCTCGTACCCCGCCACCCGGCCGGGTGGGGTGAAGCTGTAGGCCGGGCGCAGATCGCCCTGCAGGATCTTCTCCACAATCACCTCCCGGTCGATCACCATCGACAGGGCCTGACGTAGCTTTGGGGAGGATTTCCAGGGTTCATGCGTCAGGTTGAAGGCGATGAAAAAGGTGGAATAGGTGGGCGTGGGCATATAGTCGGCCGGCGCCTCCTTGCGCGCCCACTCCACCGCCGTGACGGGTAGCGTATAGGTCGCGTCCAGTTCCCCGGCGCGGTAGCGCTTCAGTTCGGTATCCACATTCTCCGTCACGATATGCATGACGGTGTCGATCTTCACACTGGCCGCGTCGCGGAAATGCGGGTTCTTCATCAGCTTCAGATGCGTCTGCGGCACCATCTCCGCCAGCATATAGGCGCCATTGCCCACCTGCCCCGCGGGCACGCCTTCCTTCACTGGTGACATGGACTGGTGCGCCACCTGGCCCAGGAAATAGGCGGCGGGTTCGGTCAGCTTCACGCGGAACATCAGGTCCCCCACCGCTTCCACGCCCAGTTCGGTCGGCGGTTTGGTGCCGGCCGTCACTTCCTTGCCGTTGACGATGGGCCAGACATAGTAGGCATAGGGGGAGGCCTGCTGCGGGCTGGCCAGTCGGCGCCAGGCATGGACGAAGTCCTTGGCCGTCACCTTCGACCCATCCGACCAGCGGCCATCGGGGCGTAGGCTGAATGTGTAGGTCTTGCCATCGGGGCTGATCTCCCAGCTGGCAGCGGCCCCTGCGATGGGCTTGCCCTCCGGCCCCGGTGTCAGCAGCCCTTCATACAGGTCATAAATGACAATGGATTCGGGGTGAAGATCGGCCTTGCCCGGATCGATGGTGCCGGGGGCGGACCCGATACCGCGCCGGAATACCGTCTCCGCCAGGGCGTTGACCGGGCTGACCAGGGGCAGCAGAACCAGGGAGGAGAGCAGCAGCGAGCGGGCCAGACGGCGCATGGGCTTGGTTTTCCCTTATCGGCATGGATTGGCCGTCACGCTATGCCCGATGGGGGCCGCCCGCAAGGTCCGCTGTTCCCATATTGCACGGCAGCAAACAGCCCCCCTATGGTGCTATCCTTAACAAATCATTTCCTGGGGGCAGGGGTAACCAATGTTTGAGTGGATCTATGACCCGAATGCCTGGGCCAGTCTGGCGACCCTGACGGCGCTTGAGATTGTGCTGGGCATCGACAACATCATCTTCATTTCGATTATGGCCAACCGCCTGCCGGAGGCGCAGCGCGCCAAGGCGCGGCAGATCGGTCTGGCGCTGGCGCTGATCATGCGTCTGGGGCTGCTGGCCTCCATCGCCTGGATCGTGTCGCTGACGGAGCCGTTATTCACGGTCTTCGATCTGGCCATTTCGGCCCGCGACCTGATCCTGTTGGGCGGCGGCCTGTTCTTGCTCTACAAGGGCACGCAGGAAATCCACCACACGATGGAAGGCCAGCATGAGGAGGCGGGAAGCGCCCGTGCCGTGGCCACGTTCGGCGGCGTCATCGCCCAGATCATGGTGCTGGACATCGTCTTCTCGCTGGACAGTGTCATCACCGCCGTCGGCATGGCCAACGACCTGTCGGTCATGGTCACTGCCGTCATCATCGCGGTCGCCGTCATGCTGTTCGCCGCCGGCCCAACCTCGAAGTTCGTGCAGGATCACCCGACGGTGAAGATGCTGGCACTGGCCTTCCTGATCCTGGTGGGCGTGGCCCTGATCGCCGACGGGCTGCATTTCCACATCCCCAAGGCCTATCTCTACTTCGCCATCGCCTTCTCGATCGGCGTGGAAAGCCTGAACCTGATCGCTGCCAAGCGTCGCAAGGCGAAGGCGGCGGCCAGCGGCGGGCATTGACGGAACCGGTCTTTGTCACCCAATTGAAGGGGGCGGCTGGCAACGGTCGCCCCCTTCTCATGTCCCTCAACCGGATGCGCCCATGACCCGCCTGACCCTGCGCCTGGATTTCGCCAATGGCAGCCAGATCGGCCCCGGCAAGATCCGGCTGCTGGAAGCCATCGCGGACACGGGCTCCATCGCGGCGGCGGGCCGGTCCATGGGCATGTCCTACCGCCGTGCCTGGCTGCTGATCGATCAGATCAACCGCGCCTTCACCCAACCCGCCGTGACGGGACAGACCGGCGGCAGCGGCGGTGGTGGCACCGCGCTGACCGACTGGGGCCGCGAACTGGTGGCGCTGTATCGTCAGGTGGAAGCGGACAGCCGCACCGCCAATGCAGCGGCACTGGGGCGGATGGAGGGGATGCTGGGGGCGGCAGGTGCGGCAGCAGATGGCGTCAGCCGACAGCCAGCTCCTGTTCCGCCTGTCGCCGCAATGCCTCCTCACCCCATTGATTGAGGCTCTTGCCGGCCGCGCGCGCTGCCAAGGCAGCGGCGGCATGTGTATCTGGGGCGACCCGTAGCATCAGGCGGCCAGAATAGGGCTTTTCAGGGGCCTTACCGGCCGCTTCACAGGTGGCGATGTAATCATCAACACCCTCGTGAAATGCCTTCACCAGATCCGCCACGGTGTCGGCGTGAAAGCCAACGACGTCGTTGATCCCCGCCAGATGCCCGACGAACAGCCCATCCTCCGCATCAAACTCCACCCGCGCAACGAAGCTCTTATAGACAAGCCGATTCATGGTTTGACCCCCAAGCGTGTCAGATAGGCCCGCGCATCGCGGACCTGGTACCGCTTTGCCTCTTTGCCAGGATGCGGGCGGTGAAAGATGGCGACGACACCATCCCGTTCAAACCGTACCCGCGACCCGTCGCCCTCAACAACCCTGCATCCGACAGCCATCAAAAGCGACTCTATCGCCGCCCATTCAATGTTGGCGGCAGCAGGCTCCTTGAAAACAGCGGCCAAGGTCCGGGCTTGTCGTGCGTTCATGCTATCAGTTTATGATAGCATCTCCATCCTCGCAACCGCCTTGCCGCCGCCATCATCATCCCCTATCGTCGGCGCAAACATTCCCCTGGTGGAGATCACATCCGTGAGCGGTTCTGACTTTTCCCGTCGCCACCTCCTGGCCGCCGGTGCCGCCCTGTCCCTGGCACCTGCCCTGCCCGCCCTGGGTCAGGCCGCCCCCGTCATCGATGTGAAGGCCGCCACGGCGGACATCGTCTATGGCAACCCGAACGCCAAGGTGACGGTGGTCGAATATGCCTCGCTCGCCTGCTCGCACTGCGCGCATTTCGAGAAGGAGATGTTCCCGACCTTCAAGAAGGAATTCATCGATACGGGCGAAGTGAAGTTCATCTTCCGCGATTACCCGCTGAACGGGCCGGGCCTGCGCGCCCATATGCTGATGCGCTGCGCCGGCGGGACCAAGACCCAGGCGCTGAAGACCGCCATCTTCAACAGCCAGGCCACCTGGCTGAACCAGAACTTCCTGGCCAGCCTCGCCAATATCGGCAAACTGGCGGGCGTGTCGCAGGCGCAGTTCGATGCCTGCATGGCGACCAAGCCGCTGGAAGATTTCATCATCAAGAGCCAGTACACGGCCCAGCAGGAACATCAGGTCAATTCCACGCCGACCTTCATCGTGAATGGTGAATATGTCATCGCTGGCGCCTACCTGGATCAGTTGACCGACG
>CALRNG020000430.1:0-3836 GCA_943369495.1 Rhizobium sp. Q54 | reverse complement strand
GGCCGATGTGATGAGCCTGGTCAATGAGGAAGGGCTGGATGTGAAGCGGTAACAACGCCCCCCAAGGAGCCATGCGCGCCGCGCAGTCTTGCCCCGGCGCAGCCCCCGGATGGCTAATTTGGCCGTGCGCAACTATATTACGTCCATCGAAAACAACGATGGAGACACATCATGCGGTACTTTTTCCTGCTTCCTATGCTGCGGCTCGGTGCTTTTTCCCGATATGCCACTTCTGTTGAGCAGTACCCGGCCAACCGCCGCGATTGAGGCGGAAAGGCCTGCTTCTTTTAGCAGTTCCCATTTTTCAGTCTGACCAAAAATCATCAGCTGGCCCCCGTTTTTGGACCGGCATGGTTGTCATGACAGCGCCCTGGCGGGTACCCTCGCCGGGGCGTTTTCATGTCCGGACCCGATACAGCCAAGGATCGCATCATGACAAATCCCGCCGCCGAAGGCTTCTTCATGCCCGCCGAATGGGCGCCGCATGCGCGCTGCTGGATGGCATGGCCGGTGCGGGAAGAGACGTTCCCCAATGGCCTGCCCGCTGCGCGTGCCGCCTATGCCGAGGTGGCGAAGGCCATCGCGCAGTTCGAACCGGTGACCATGCTGTGCCCCGACGGGGCGCTGGCTGATGTGTCGCTGGCCTGCGGGCCGGGCGTATCGGTGCTGCCGGTGCCCTGTTCGGACAGCTGGCTGCGCGACAATGCGCCCAGCTTCGTGGTGAACGGCAAGGGCGATGTGGCCGGCGTGCATTGGGGATTCAATGCCTGGGGCCGCAATTATGAGGATTTCCAGCTGGATACCAACGTCGGCCGCCTGATCCTGGAGAACCAGGGCCTGAAGCGGTTCGCGGCACCGCTGGTGATGGAGGGCGGGTCCTTCCATGTCGATGGCGAGGGCACGCTGCTGACCACCGAGGAATGTCTGCTGAACCAAAACCGCAACCCGCACCTGTCGCGGAGCGAGATTGAGGCGCAGCTGGCCTCCCACCTGGGCGTGCGGGAATTCATCTGGCTGAACAAGGGCTATGAGCAGGATGAAACCGACGGCCATATTGATGAGATCGCGGCCTTTGTGAAGCCGGGCGTGGTGCTGACCATGGTCACGGACGATACGTCCGACCCGAACTATCCCGTGTTCCAGGACAATATCGCCCGGTTGAAGGCGGCGCGCGATGCGGCGGGCCGCGAGTTGGAGGTCGTGACCCTGCGCACGCCGGCGCGGGCCGAACAGCATGGCGTGCGCCTGACGCTATCCTACACCAATTTCTACATGGCCAATGGCGGCATTGTCATGCCGCTGTTCGAAGACCCGATGGATGGGGAAGCCATCAGCCTGTTCGGCAAGCTGTTCCCCGACCGCCGCATCATCCCCGTCCCCGCCCTGGACATCGTGCGGGG
Source organism: Rhizobium sp. Q54 (assembly GCA_943369495.1). Classification (GTDB taxonomy): domain Bacteria; phylum Pseudomonadota; class Alphaproteobacteria; order Azospirillales; family Azospirillaceae; genus Niveispirillum. The sequence goes on along the minus strand of CALRNG020000430.1, from coordinate 2,436 downwards.
CGGCGGTGGCATCCATTGCATCACGCAGCAGCAGCCGGTGGGGTGAGCCAACGGCCATGACCTGGCCGTTGGAGGCCGGCGACCGCCGGCCCGCCGCACGAGCGGCGTAAGCCCAAGGGCGCGGATGCGCCCGCCCGGCGTTTGAGGGAACAAAAACAACTTACCCCTTCACCGACCCCGACGTGATCCCCTCCACGAAGTATTTCTGCGCCAGGAAGAACACGATCAGCGAGGGCAGCAGCGCAATGGTGGACATGGCCAGGACCTCGTTCCAGGCCGTGGCCTCCGTCACGTCGATGGCCATTTTCAGCGCCAGCGCCACCGGGTACTTGCCCACCGAAGACAGGTAGATCAGGGGGTAGAGGAAGTCGTTCAGGCTCCACATGAACTGGAACAGAGCGACGGAGATGATGGCGGGCATGATCACCGGCACCACCACATGCCACAGCACCTGCAACGAGTTGCAGCCATCAATGACGGCGGCTTCCTCCATGTCGGGCGGAATGCCGCGCAGGAACTGCACCACCATGAAGACGAAGAACCCGTCGGTGGCGAAGGCGCAGGGGATATAGAGCGGCAGATAAGTGTCCAGCCAGCCGAATTCCCGGAACATCAGATATTGCGGGATCAGCAGCACGCTTTTCGGCAGCAGGATGGTCGCCACCATCAGCGCAAACCAGAGCTGTTTGCCCGGCATCCGGAACCGCGCGAAACCATAGGCGACCAGCACCGAGGACACGACCGTCAGCACCACCTTGGGCATGATGAAGGCAAAGCTGTTCAGCAGATATGTCGCGAAACTGTATTCCGTCCCCGTGCGCCAGCCCTTCACCACCCCATCCATGGTTGGGTCCTGGGGCCAGAGGCTGACCGAGCCGAAAATCTCATGATTGGGTTTGAAGCTGGCGGCCACCATCCAGAACAGCGGATAGAGCATGATCAGCCCCACCGCGATCAACACGCCATAACGGATCAGGGCATTGATGCGGCCAATCCAGGCGGCATCAGTGCGGGGCGTGGGGATCAGGCTCATTCCCCGTCCTCCCGCTCATTGCCATAGAAGACCCAGTATTTGGCGGACGCAAAGGCAATGATGGTGAAGATGGCAATGATCAGGAACAGGACCCACGACAAGGCCGCCGCATAGCCCACGTTGAAGTACTTGAACGCCTCCTCATAGATCATCAGGGGCAGCAGATAGGTGGATTTCAGCGGGCCGCCGCCCGTGATGATGTAGGGGCCGTTGAATTCCTGAAAGGCCTGAACGATCTGCATGATGAAATTGAAGAAGATCACGGGCGTCAGCAGCGGCAGGGTGATGGTGAAGAAGATGCGGGCCTTGCCGGCCCCGTCGATGGTCGCCGCCTCATAAAGGTCGCTCGGGATGTTCTGCAGCCCCGCCAGGAACACCACCATGGCCGACCCGAACTGCCACAGGCGCAGCAGCACGATGGTGAACAGCGCATAGGCGGGTTCACCCAGCCAGTTCAACGGCTCCCCACCCGCCCAGACCAGCACCTGATTGATCAACCCGTCGCCCGCGAAGACATAGCGCCACAGCACGGCAATGGCCACCGACCCGCCCAGGATGGAGGGGACATAATAGGCGGTGCGGAAGAAGCCGATGCCCCGCAGCTTGAAATTCAGCACAAAGGCGATGAACAGGGCGAAGGCCAGTTTCAGGGGCACCGTGATGAACACATAAAGGAAGGTGACACCGAGCGAGCCATGAAACGTGTCGTCCCCCGCCATCTGCCTATAATTGCCCAGACCCAGGAACCGCGCCTGTTCCACCGGGTCCTGCAGCTGATAGTCCGAAAAGGACAGGAGGAAGGAGGAGAGGAAGGGGAACAAGGTGAAGGTCGCCAGGCCGATGAGGAAGGGCGCGATGTAGAGGTAGCCGGAGACGCGGTTATCATACATGGGCCAGCCCCCTCACGCTGCCACAGCGGCGACGCGCGACGCCGGCACGCCCACGGCGCGGCCATCGGCATCGAACAGGTGGCATTGCGCCAGCCGGACGCCGACGCGCAGGCCGGTGCCAATGCGCAGCGGTACGTCGCCCGAGATCTTCACCACCAGCACCCCATCGGACAGGGATGGCATGCGCAGATGGGCCAGGGTCTCACCGCCCAGCCGTTCCACCAGATCGATGATGGCATCGAACTCCACCGCCTGATCATCGCCCGGGTCCGCCGCTGGCCCTACGCGGAAATGCTCAGGCCGGATGCCAACGGCGACCTTGGCCCCCGGCCTCACATCCCCCTCATGGCGGGGCAGGCGCAGGGTGGCGCCGTTCAGACGGACGCTGACAGCATCAGCCTCCGCCCCCTCCACGATGCCATCCATGAAATTCATGCGGGGGGAGCCGATGAACCCGGCCACGAACAGGTTGGCGGGATGACGGTACAGCTCTATGGGTGCCCCGATCTGCTC
>CALRNG020000429.1:0-3860 GCA_943369495.1 Rhizobium sp. Q54 | reverse complement strand
ATGACAGAAGCACCGTATCGGCCAGCGCACAGCAGCCCGTGCCGACCAGCAGGCGGGCCGGCTCAATCCCCTGCGCAATCAGGCTGTCCACGACCATCATGCGCTCCGCATTGGTCAGCGACGCGGACTCGCCGGTGGAGCCGAACAGCAACAGCCCGTCCGCACCTTCGGCCAGAAGCCAGCGGCAATGGGCCGCCATCCGGCCCAGATCGATCTTGCCGTCAGCGAAAAACGGGGTGGCGACCGCCGGCACAATGCGGGCGAACGGAAGGGTGGCCATGGCATGGCTCCGGGATTGAGATGTGGTTGGATCGTCTCTCCCGCCTTCCCGGCGAAGGCCGGGACCCAGGGGCCACAGGCTCAAACCTCCCAACTGCTTGGATCAAAGCGGCGGACAGGTCGGGCGTTTGGCCCCTGGGTCCCGGCCTTCGCCGGGAAGGCGGAATAGGAGAGATTGGGCTATTTCGTAGCGCGTGGCGCTCAAACTGCCTTAGGCCTATACGTCGACGTACCCACCCAGCCGCGTTCGGAAATGTCGATCATGACGCTGGCGGGGCCGGTCATCTTGTATTCGGCATTATCCTTGTCGGGATTCTTGCCCAGGCCCTGGGCGATATTGATGTCGTGGCGCGGGGGGAAGCCTTGGTCTTCCATATAGTCCGCCGTCACCTCCACATCCTCGCACTGGAAACCCAAATGATGCAGGCCGTTATAGCCCTCCGGGAACTCCAGACCGGCGGCGGGCCGGTTCTTGAAGCGTAGGAGTGCGATGTTGATCGTGCCATCCGTCACATAATAGCCCTGGGCGTTGCGGCTATCGACGCGGCCCGCAACGGTCCAGCCCATGACATTGGCGAAGAAATCGCGCGATGCGTCCGGGTCCTGGGTGGAAATGGCGACATGCTTCAGGGGGATGACCATGATGGTTTTCCTCAACGATAAAGGTCAGGAGCCGACGCGGAAGGCCGAGGTCAGGCCCCGCACGGCAGCGACAAGGGACAGGGCCGTGATGCGGCCCGTGCCGGGGTTTTCCACCGTCGGCACATTTTCAATCTCCAGCGTCAGCCGGGCGCTGTCGGCGTCCACGACGATGCGGTGGCAATTGCGGGTGACGCCGGGATCGGCCCAGATCTGCAACTGCGTGCGATCCGGCCCGATACCGGCCAGGCCCAGGGCGGCGGCGACATTGACATTGGCGGGAAAGCGCGCCGCCCCTTCGCGTGCCGACCCGTCAAACAGCTTCAACGGTTCCGTCAGGGACAGAAGGTCCAGCCCGCGCTCCACCACTTCCTTGGCCTTGGTCAGGGAGGTCGGCGGCTTGCGCGTCACCATGGTGACGGAATGGATGGTGCCTTCCGCAGCGGCCCGCACGGCATCGAAGCCCAGCAGGGCGCCCGTGGCCAGGATGATGCGCCCGCCATGGGCACCAGCGGCATCAATAATGTTCGGGCGTTGCAGCAGGGCGGCGCCGCTGACCGTCACCAGCGTCCGACCGCGCGCCAGGGCCGGCAGGGCGATATCGGCAAAGGCCGCCGTAGGCGCACATTCAATGATGACGTCGCACAGCTCGGCCAACGTCGCGGCATCGACTACCGGTACCTGCGCCTTCAGGCCGCCCATGCGGGTCCGCGCCTTGGCGGCGTCACCGCTGGTGATGGCGGTCAGGGTCAAGCCCTCCATCCCGGCATCCAACGCCCGGCCCACAGCCGCCCCGATGGTGCCATATCCGGCGATCCCGACCCGCAAACCCATGATGCGCATTCCCGCTTGGCTGAATTGATCCCAGGCTAGGCCCGTCCGCTATTCCGGGAAAATACCGATTTCACCGCCTGATATGGGGGAAGCGATATAGCGGCGTTATGCCAAAACCGCCATATCACCCGGCCGCCTTGGTCTTTGATCGCCATAGCGGGATTGTCGATGGTGGGGGAAATCCCCCGGCACAAGGAACCATCATGCCCCCCTGGATCGAAATCGCCGAACTTTCCGCCCTGATGCTGCTGACCGGTCTGGCCGGCGGAGTGCTGGCGGGGCTGCTGGGTGTGGGGGGCGGCATCATCATTGTGCCGGTGCTGGATAGTGTGCTGGGGCTGGTGGGCGTCGATCCGGGGGTGCGCCTGCATGTGGCGGTGGCAACGTCGCTGGCCACCATCATCCCGACGGCCATTTCGTCCAGCCGCAGTCACCACCGCAAGGGTGCCGTTGATCTGGACCTGACCCGGTCCTGGGGGCCGGCGGTGTTTATCGGTGCGGCCCTGGGCACTGCCATCGCGGGGTACGCCAAGGGCGGGGTGCTGGCGGCCATTTTCGGCACCATCGCCTTGGTGGTGGCGGTGAAGATGGTGTTGCCCGCCGGTGCCTTTGCCCTGAACCGCCCACTGCCCAAGGGGCCGGCGGCACAGGCAATGCCAGCGGCCATCGGTGCCTTTTCCAGCATGATGGGCATTGGCGGCGGCACCCTGACGGTGCCCGTCCTGACCCTGTTCAATTACCCGATCCATCGCGCGGTCGGCACGGCCAGTCTGTTCGGTCTGGTCATCGGCATTCCGGGCACCATTGGCTATGTCCTGACCGGCTGGGGCCGGGCGGATCTGCCGGCGGGCAGCCTGGGCTATGTCAACCTGATCGGCCTGGCCCTGATCGCGCCCGCCACCATGCTGGCCGCCCCCTGGGGGGCGACGCTGGCGCATAGGCTGAGCAAGCGGCAATTGTCCGTCGCTTTTGGCTGTTTCCTGCTGATCGTGGGGGTGCGGATGCTTTACCGTGCCGCTGCGGTTTTATTGTAACCTCCTGGAACCGGAACTGAGCCTCATGTCCTACGCCATCACCCCACCCACCCCCGTCACCCTGCCCGTGGTGGGCAGCGACGACGTGTTCCCCGTGGGCCGCCTGTTCTGTGTCGGGCGCAATTATGCTGCCCATGCCCGCGAGATGGGGGCCAGTGACCGCGAACCGCCGTTTTTCTTCATGAAGCCGGCCAGCGCCGTCCTGCCCGGCGGCGGCACCCTACCCTATCCGCCGCAGACCAACGATCTGCACCATGAGATTGAGCTAGTGGTGGCCCTGGGCGAGGGCGGGTCCGTGTTCGGCTATGGTGTCGGGCTGGACCTGACGCGCCGTGATGTGCAGGGGGAGGCCAAGAAGGCCGGCAAGCCCTGGGACATGGGCAAAGTCTTCGACAATGCCGCCCCCGTCTCCGCCCTGGTTCCCGCCGCTGCCGTGCCCAGCGTCGATGCGGGCCGCATCGCCCTGTCGGTGAATGGGGAGGTGCGGCAGCACGGCGACTTGGCGGAGATGATCTGGACCGTGCCAGAGATCATCGCCGAATTGTCGCGCTTCATCACCTTGGCTCCGGGCGACCTGATCTTCACCGGCACGCCCGCCGGGGTGGGGCCGATCCAGCGCGGCGACCGGCTGGAGGGTATGGTCGCCGGCGTGGGCAGCCTGTTGGTGACCGTGGTGTGATCAGGCGGTTCTGACCGCGCGCCAGCAGAACAGCAGCGCCAGGGTCAGGACCCCCAACCAAAGGGCGGCACCCTGGGGCTGTGCCAGGACCCAGCCGCCGGCCAGCGCGCTGACCACGGCCCCACCGCGCCCCAGCGTGGCGGCCCAGCCGATACCGGCGGCCCGGCAGCTTGTCGGGTATCGGGCGGCGGCCAGACCATAAAGCCCGACCTGCACCCCCAGAATGGCGCCGCCCGACAGCAGCACGGGCACCATCGCCGCCACACCGCTGGGCACATGGCCCAGGGCCAGGGCGATGGCGGCAATGGACAGAACAAACGCGCCGCCCAGGCACAGGGCCGACAGGCAGCGCCCCACCCCAAACCGCCCACCGGCCCACGCCCCCAGCACAGCAC
>CALRNG020000428.1:0-3866 GCA_943369495.1 Rhizobium sp. Q54 | reverse complement strand
AGCGGCGATCAGCCGGCGCAACTGCGTCTGGCCCTGGTCACCGGTAGCGCCAAAGACCAGGACCTTCATAACGCCTTCTCCCCTTCCGTAAGGGCCGCCCGGAAGGCCCCAAGGCCGCGCAGCATCAGGATCGACGCCCCGATGCTGGACAGCGAACAGACCAGGGCCAGTGACCAGCCCACCATGCCCGGATCCCCGAACAGCCGGTCGGTGATCAGCGCGATGAAGGTGGGGGCCAGCCCCAGGCCCACGATGGAAACCGTAAACACATAGAGGGAGGAAACGACCCCGCGCATGCGGTTGGGCGTCACCATCTGGATGGAAGACGCCGCCATGGCCATGGGCAGCGTATAGAAGAAGGTCACCCCCACCGCCGCCGCCAGCGCCAATTCATAGGTCGGGCAAAACGGCAGCAGCACCGCGAACGGCACCACGCCCAGCGTGGTCAGGGCCGGCGTGCGGAAGGCCGCGTCAGCATAGCCGCGCGCGGCCAGGAACTTCGCCACATAAGGCCCGCACCACACGCCCAGCGATCCGGCGATCAGCACCGATGCCCCATATTCCAACCCGACCGACGCCATGGACACGCCATGCTGCCGGATCAGGAAGCTGGGTATCCAGGCGGGAAAGGCATAAAGGGCGATCACATGCAGTGACATGCCGCCATAGAAGGCGCCATAGAAGCCGCGCCGGTCGGCCAGGAACCGCCAGATCTGGGCCAGCGTGAACCGTTCCTGCTCCGCCTTGCCCGCCACCCTGGCCCGCGGGGGTTCGCGCACCGTCAGCATCAGGACCGCCAGCAGCAGACCCGGCCCACCGACCACGATAAAGGCCAGATGCCAGGGCGCCAGCAGACCGAACGGCCCCGCATCCACCGGCCCGACATGGTCCAATTGCTGGATCACCAGCCCGCCGAAGATCAGCGCCAACCCTCCCCCCAGATAGGGTCCCATGAGAAAGATGCTCATGGCGCGCGGCAGCTTGTCCTTGCTGAAATAATCGGACAGCAGCGACCAGGCGGCGGGCATCAGGCAGGCTTCCGCCCCGCCCACGCCCATCCGCGCGCCGAACAGCTGCCAATAGGTCTGCGACAGGCCGCAGAAGATCGTGAAGACCGACCAGATGGTGACACCGGTCCAGATGATGGTGCGACGGTTGCCGATATCCGTCCACCGCCCGAACAGCGGCCCCATCAGCACATAGGCCAATGTAAAGGAAAGACCCTGCAACAGGCTGATCTCTGTGTCCGACAGGGTGAACTGCCCCTTGATCGGCTCCACCAGCAGATTGAGTATCTGACGATCCACAAAGGCCACGGCATAGGCGATGGTCAGCAGGATCGTGACATACCAGGCGTAAAGCCCGTCACGGGGCACGGGCCGGGCCTCTGCCGTCGTTGCGGTGGTGTCGACGCCGGACGTCTGGCTTTGGGTCATCGGCCAGGGCTCTCCTGCTGGTGATACAGCCGCCAGGTGGGCAGCGCCTCCGGGAAATCGGCTGGGCGGCGGTCGCCATAGGCGCGCTGGCGCAGCGGATCGCCCAGCGCCTCGGCATATTCGGTCACCGGTAGATAATAGAAGAAGGTCAACAGCCGGTCAGCAAAGCGCCATTTGCCGTCGGCCCCGCGCCGATACTCGTCCTGATAACGCAGCGCCGTCAACATGGCCTGACCATTGCGCCAGACCTCGGCATGCGAGGTGACGAGGCCCGTGGCCCGGTCAGGGTCGGCATCGTCAAACTGCACAATCTTGTCATGGCTGAAATGGTTGCAGGGACCCAGGACCGCGAACCGATCCCGGTACTGCTCAATCACCGCCGCCCGGCCCCGCGCGTCCAGCACCCCGTCCTTGGACCGGAAAGCCCCATCCTCTGTGAACAGGTCGGCCAGCCCGTCGAGATCGCGGTCGTCGATCGTCAACCCGTAACGGGCCACCAGATCATTGATCTCGACCCGCGCCTCCAGGCGGGCGATACGCTGTTCCAGGGTCAGCATACGGTTTTCTCCTTGCCGTAGGTCAGGTCGAGCGTCAGCGAGCCCTGACAAGCGACGGTGCCATTGAATGTTAGGGCTCGCCTGCGGCTCGACCTGACCTACGTGTCAAAACTTCGCCGACAGTTCCACGCCATAGGTGCGCGGCGTACCGCCCCAGACGGCGCGGTGCGTGCCGCCGTCAAAACCGAAATCATAATATTTGGCGTTGTTCAGGTTACGACCGAACAGAGACAGGGTGTAGCTGTCATTGAGCGAATAGCTGACCGAGACATCCCACAGACCATAGGCATCCAGCGCCAGTGACGGGCTGTTCAGCGTATCGATGAACTGGTCATCCACCCAGGTGTAGGAGGTGCGGAAGCGCAGGGAACTGGTGTCCGTCACCGGCACCTCATAGCTGGCCGACACGGCATATTGCCATTTCGGCACACGCTCGAACTTCAGGTCCTTGGCGATGGGACCGTCAATGGCCGGCTCGTACACGCCGTTCCGGTTCGTATCGATATTGGCAAAGCTGTCATAGCCGGCATTGGTGTAACCCAGCGAGGCATCCAGCGTCAGGGCGTCGGTGACCAGGAACGATCCTTCCAGCTCCAGACCCCAGATGGTGGCCGACGCCGCGTTGCGCGGCACCTGGGTTACCGTCGGCAGGCCATTGACGATGACCGTGTCGGACACGGTGCGCTGGATATTCGTGTAATCCGACAGGAAGGCGGCGGTGTTCAGGCGCAGGCGCCGCCCCATCAACTCGCTCTTCATGCCTGCCTCATAGGAGGATACGGTTTCCTGATCCACCGGTCCCAGCACGGCGGCATTGGTGGCGCGGGCGTTGAAGGAGCCGGAGCGGAAGCCCTTGGTCCAGGAGGCATAGAACAGCACATCATCATCGACCTTATAGTCCAGGCCGATCTTGGGCGAGAAGCTGTTCCATTTGTCATCGTCACGCAGCCGCGTCACGGGGCAGGCCTCAAAATTCAGACTGGTGTAAAGGGCGGCGTTGAAGGGACACAGCTCGATCTCCTTCTTCTCCACCGTGTAGCGGCCGCCCAGGATCAGCGACAGCTGATCGGTGAACTTCACCGACCCCTGGCCGAATACCGCATAGGAACTGTCATCGGTCTTGGCAATGCCAACAGTGCGCGAAATGACGGGTGCCGTGGCCGGACCGCTGGCATAGGCCGCGCGGCGTTCGGCAATGTACATTTCCTGCGTGAAGTAATAGAGGCCCGCCGTGAATTCGACAGTGTCGGAGAAGCTGGAGGCATAGCGCAGCTCGCCCGAATATTGGTGCTGGCGTTCCCGGTTGTCGGGGAACTCGAACACGGTATAGGGGGAGCCGTCGAAATCGGTGGAGGAGTTGAACTTCACCTCGCGGTAGCCGGTGACCAGCGAGACGATGCCATGGCCCAGATCCAGGCTGGCATCGATAATGCCATGGCCCGCACTCGTGTCGACATAGCCCTGGTCATTATGGTTGACGTCATACTTGTCGGTAGGTGGCGTGTAGCCGAACACGCGCTGTACCGTCGCGGGCGACGCCACAAGCTGGCCATTGACCAGCAGCATACGCGGATTGATGCGGCTGTCCCGGTTCTGCGACGCCGATGACCCGCCCTTGTCCCGGTAATATTCGCCAACCAGGTCGATGGTCAGCGCCTCATTGGGCGTCCAGCGCAAGGTGGGGCGCAGGATGGCGGTGTCGACATCCGGCTTGGTGCGGCCCGTCGTCAGGTTCTTGAAATAGCCGTCGCGGCTTTTCGACATGGCGGCGATCTTGCCGGCCAGCTGCCCCTCGACAATGGGGAACCGCACGGCTGCCGATACATCCATACGGTCATAATTGCCATAGGTGACCTTGATATCGGCGCCCAGG
>CALRNG020000427.1:0-3867 GCA_943369495.1 Rhizobium sp. Q54 | reverse complement strand
ACAAGAAACAGGGTTATGGCGGCACCCTGCGCTACCGCTCCTATTCCAACGGCGCCTCGGTGCTGGACAGCCAGTCGATCACCGCCCAGGTCAGCTGGTATGATCCCAATTTCCGCAGCTTCGGCTCCACCTTCGTGTCGAACACCAAGCTGGATGCGGCGATGCGCATCTCCCAGCCGCTGTTCGAGGACCTGACCGCCTCACTGGGCGGTCGCTACCGCGAAACCCGCGGCACCTCAGAGCGCGACAGCTATTCGCTGGACCTCGCCCTGCGCCGCCGCCTGTTCGAAACCGGCAGCATCGATCTGACCTTCAGCCATGGCAAGGACGGGTTTGGGGTGAAGGATACTGGCGTCTATCTGACCACCCGCTTTGTTTTTGATGGCGGGCGGCAGAGTGCCGGCCTGAATGTTGATACAATCTCCAAGCAGCAACGCCTGGATTGGCGCTTCCAGTCGCTCTATGCCGTCAACGCCTTGTCGGGTGGTCTGGAAATGCTAAACGAGCGGGGCAAGGCCGGCGACCGCGTGCAGGGCAATCTCAGCTATACCCATCAGCGGTTCGAAGCGCAGGTGCGTCAGGATACCGTCCGCCGCTCATTGAACGAAAACAAGGGTGTCGAAAGCCGGACCTCGATGACCTTCGGCACGGCGCTGGCCTTTGCCGACGGACATTACGGTGTCACCCGGCCGATTTCCAACAGCTTCGCCATCGTCGTCCCCCATCCGCGTCTGGCCGGCAAGGATATCGGGATCGACCCCGTCGATGACCGCTACGCCGCGCAGTCCGACTGGCTGGGCGTGCCCATCGTCCCCAACATCTCGGCCTATCTGGTCCGCCCCATCCTGCTGGACGTGCCCGACGCACCCGCCAATTATGACCTGGGTGATGATCGCCCGGCGGTGCAGCCGGGTTACAGGTCGGGCACCATCATCACCATCGGCACCGATGCCATCGCCTCGCTGGTTGGCACGCTGATCGGCCCGGACGACAAGCCCATGGCCCTGCTGTCCGGGACCCTGCGCCCACAGGGGATCAAGGACGCCAAGGACCTGGCCTTCTTCACCAACCGGGCCGGCCTGTTCCGTATCGACAGTGTGCGTCCCGGCAACTGGCTGCTGATCATTGCCGGCATGGAGAAGACGCCGCTGCCCATCACCGTGGCCACCGACGCGGAAGGGTTGGTCAAGCTGGGGCCGCTGCGCCTGCCTGCCCGGCCTTAACCAAGCCCTCTACGTCCGGCCGCCGGTCGGCCCATTCCGTTGCGCGCTGGTATGCATGGCCCAACGTCACCAGCACCGCCTCCCGCCAGGGTGTGGACAGGATTTGCAGCGACACAGGCAGCCCGTCAACATTGGCTCCGTTGGGGACCGCCAGCGCCGGCAGGTTCAGCCAGTTGGCCAGGCGGACATACTGGCTGAAGGGCAACCGCCCCTCATCCGCATCGGCCAGGGCCGGGGCCGGGATCGGCACAGTCGGTGTCAGGATAGCGTCATACTCTTGGGCCCAGGCATGGAACCGGGCCTGTTCCTGCGCCTGAACCCTGACCAACCTGGATAATTCCGTCTCCGAAACATCTTCACCACCCTGAAGCCGTTTGAAGACCCCTGCATCCATTTCGGAACCGAAACGCTCAATTCGCCCCCGCCACAACCGCCAGGCCCGCCCCGCCATCAGCAGGCCCGAGGGCTCGACACAGGCCGCCGGGTCGATGATGGGGGTGGCCTCCACCAGCTTGGCCCCCAGCGCCTCCAGCGTTGCCAGGGCTGCCAGATAAGCGGCCCCCACCGCCTGATCCACGCCATCCAGGAACCGGTCGGGCAGCACGGCCAGCACCAGCCCGCGCGGGCTGCCGGCCAGGGCCGCATCGGCGTTGAAGACGGTTTGCCGCGCCAGCTTGCGGCTGGGCCGCGCCGGCCCCGCCTGCGGGTCGTGCATGACGGCCAGCATGCGAGCCGCCCGCTCCACCGTGCGCGCCATGGGGCCGATCGTGTCCAGTTCAGGGCACAGCGGCAGACAGCCACCCATGGGCACCCGACCTAAGGTCGGCTTCAGGCCCACCAGATTGTTCAGGGCCGACGGAATGCGGATCGACCCACCGGTGTCGGTGCCCAGTGCGGCATCGGCCAGACCGGCGGCGACCGCCACCGCCGATCCGCTGGACGATCCGCCCGCCACCCGCACGGTGCCAGCGTCCCACGGGTTTCGCGGCGTGGCCGTGGCCCGGTTGATACCCCAGGTGCCAAAGGCCAGTTCCACCGTATGCGTCTTGCCCAGTGCCAGCATCCCCGCCCGCATCAGGGATGCGGCGGCATGGGCATGGGCCGGCGCGTCGGCCACCACCGCCGTGCGGCACCCGCCGCCGGTGGCCAGACCGCGCAGGTCCAGCAGGTCCTTGACCGCCAGGGTCAGGCCAGCCAAAGGTCCCTTCGCCGCCGCCTTGTTCTGCCGCCACGCCTCCTCCCGCACCCATTCCGGCTCCACCAGGGCAAAGGCCTTCAGGTGCGGATCGAACCGGGCGATGCGGGCCAGGGCGGTTTCGGCAAGTTGGGTGAAGTCTGTCATGATCCTCAGGGTCCCAAAAATCAGGAAGCAACAATATCAGCGGCAAGCAGCGACGCCGCGATGTCCGCGATGGACCGGAACAGCAGCAGGGGGTCATCCTTCGATGGCAGGAACCCCCGCCGCTGCCAGAAGGCGGCGGCATCCGCATCGATGGCGTTCACCATCAGGGCACGGCCACCGATTAACCGTGCTCCTCGCACACAGCGGGTCAGCGCATGGGCCAGCAGCGCCGACCCGATCCCGCGCCCCGCCCATGCCAGATCGGTGGCCAGTTGGCCAAGCAACAGGCACGGCACCAGACTGGGCGGCTGTCCTGTTCTGATGGTGCGTGGCAGGACCGAGGGCACGATGGCCGTCGGCGCCAGTCCGTAATAACCGGCAACGCGTCCCGCTTCATGCACCACCATGACAACGGTGAAGCCCTTCTCCTGATTGGACAGGGCCCGGTTGCGCAGCCAGTGATCCAGGGCCGGCTTGCCACAGCTGAAGCAGGAGACATCGTGCCCGGCATTCAACGGCTCCGGCTTTGACAGGGCCATGTCAGTATTACACCTGACCGGGTTCAGCATCCCAGGGGGCTGGACGCCGCAACATCTCCACCATCGGGGCCACAGAAGCAGCGGGGGCCGATATGGCATCCATAAAGGCGGCGAACCCCTCCGGCCCCATTCTGATCAACCCGGCGTCCATCAAGGCGTCCTCAGCCGCGCGCACCGCCGCCTCCCGCACAAAGTCTGTCCGCGACCGTCCGCGCAGCTGGGCGGCGCGGTCGATGATGGCCAGATCGGCGTCAGGCAGACGCATCGACAGCGGATGGTCCTTACGGCTGGTGCGGGCGGCCATGGCGGCTCTCACAAGGGGATAGCCCTTTCACAATGCACCGGCGTAGTGTCTTTTGCAATACACTGCCCTGTTTATTGCGGTTTCCACCGAAAACCTTGGATCACCTCCCGTCTGCTGGCATTGTCATTGCATCCATCTTTGGTGGTGCCGATGATGCTGGAATGAAAATGCCGATCCTGTTCCGCCCCCTGCCGTTTCTGTCTGCCCTGGCCCTGGGTCTGCTGGCCGCAACGCCGGCCTGGTCCAAGGATAAGGACCGCTGCGAGATCGATATCAGCAGCATCGACCGGATTGAGCCGACGGACGAGTATGACCCCTATTCGGGCGGTGCCACCGGCTATCACCAGATCGAGCTGGAGCATGATGACGGCCCGGCCTGCGCCATCCTGGTTGGAATTGATGATGGCGGCAATGGCAGCCGCGTCATGGACAGTTCCAAGGACCGGCTGGTCTATGACC
>CALRNG020000426.1:0-3870 GCA_943369495.1 Rhizobium sp. Q54 | reverse complement strand
ATCTGGATGGTGGAGCAGTTGGGATTGGCGATAATGCCCTTCTTGCGCCAGCCGGCCAGATGGTGCGGGTTCACCTCCGGCACGACCAGCGGCACATCGGGGTCCATGCGGAAATGGCTGGTATTGTCGATGACGCAGGCGCCGGCGGCGGCGGCACGGGGCGCGAACTGCGCGGAAATCTTGGCACCGGGGGAGGACAGGACGAAATCGGTGCCGGAGAAGTCGAACTTGGCCAGGTCCTGAACCTTCAGAACCTGATCCTCACCGAACGAGACCTGCTGTCCGACGGAGCGCTCCGACGCCAGGGCCACAACCTCGCCCACCGGGAAGTTGCGGTCTGCCAGCGTCTGCAGCATCTCCCGGCCGACATTGCCCGTGGCGCCAACGACAGCGACCTTGTAACCCATTTTCCCGGCCCTCAAATTCCATAAGGTGAAACAGCGGGGCGACGGCGCAACATCCGGCACCTTGACAAGCCCCGACGAACGCTTTGACTTATGCGTTGGGCGTCCCCTTGGCAAGAAAATGACATAAGCGCCCATGTGGCGGGAGGAATGCAGCCATGGCACAGCGTGAATATCAGACGTTTGAGGCCTTCTGGCCCTTCTATCTGCGCGAACATTCTAAGAAGGTGACGCGCGGCTTCCACTATGTGGGCAGCACCATCGCGCTGGGTTTTTTGGCGATGTTCGGCGCCACGATGGAGCCGATCTGGCTCATCGGCATGCCCCTGTCGGGTTACTTCTTTGCCTGGATGTCCCACGCCCTGGTGGAGCATAACAAGCCCGCCACCTTCACCTATCCGCTCTGGTCGCTGATCGCCGATTACCGGATGTTCTTCCTGTTCGTGGCGGGCCGGCTGGGGCCGGAATTGCGCCGGGCCGGGATTGATGGTTAATTCCCCCGCACAGTTTCATTCCAGCCCCTAAGGAACGCGCGCGTGCCGTCCATTCAGGAGATCATCGCCCAGTCCATCAAGGACGCCGACAAATCCTTCTTCAATGAGGACTACATGAAGCAGGCGAAATCGGTGGTCGACGGCCTGCGTAAATCAGGGCTGGAGGTGGTGCCGGTGAAGCCGCCGGAGGAGCTGGTCACCTTCGCGTCGGAGAATATCCCCCTGGGCCGGCTGCGGCCCACGGATTTCATCCGCACCATGTATTCCACCATGGTCGCCAATGCCCGCAAATTCGTCACCTGAAACCAGGGGTCATAGATCAAGGGTCATAGATGATGACCCTTGGTCCGGCGGCGACCGCCGCCGCGCCGCACGTGCGGCGTGCCCGAGCCTGCGGATGCAGGCGCCCGGCGACTGAGGGCGGAAACATGATGACCCTTGGTCCGGCGGCGACCGCCGCCGCGCCGCACGTGCGGCGTAGCCAAGCCTGCGGATGCAGGCGCCCGGCGACTGAGGGCGAAAAATTGACAACGCTGTTTTGCGACTGCAAAGCAAAACGAAAAGCTGTGGATATGATCCTTTGGTCTTCATACTTTGGTGTGCAAGCCGTTCAAGCTCTGGCATAGTGCGCACAGGGTCGAACGGCCCCACCGCATACCACCATTAGGGAAGGCAGCGCAGGCTTGACGGCGGAAGCGGCACAATCGGCGGAACCGGCATGGCGACGCCCCTCGACTGAGGAGCTGCTGGAAGCCCTGCGCCGCCATGTTAAGCTGATGGAGGGCCGCATCGGCGGCCAGCGCGCCATTTTCGTCCTGTGCGATCTGCGCAGCGTCAACCTGTCCAACATGGATCTGCGCAGTGCAGAGCTGACCGGGTCGCGCTTTGACCAGGCGCAGATGGTGAAGACGCGGCTGATCGGGGCCAACCTGTTCGCCGCCGACCTGCGCCTGGCGAATTTGCAGCAGGCGGACCTGTCCAAGGCCGATATGCGCGGCATCACCATGCGTGGTGCCGACCTCACAAAGGCAAAACTGCGCGACGCCGATGTGCGCGAAGCGATCCTGGCCGTCTATCGCGGGGGCAAACCCCTGCCCCAGGCCTTTGACGGGCGTATCCCCAATCTGGCCGCCATCATTGCCAACAAAGCCGATTTCTCCGGCTCCAAGATGAACGGGGCCATCACGCTGAAAGCGGATTTCACCGACGCCAATATGCGCCATGTCGACCTGCGCGGCGCCGACCTGCGCGGGGCGAATTTTAAGGGCGCCATGCTGGACGGCGCCAACCTTCAGGGTGCGCAGTTACAGGAGGCGGATTTCGCGGGCGCCGTCCTGACCGATGCCATATTGCGCGATGCCCTGGCGGAGGGCGCGAATTTCCGGGGTGCCATCCTGGACTCCCACGCCATGAACGACCTGAAGCGCACGGGCGCGCTGCTGCCGGGTACTATGGACGGGGCGGAACCGGTGGACGTGGTGATGGCCGCCCATGCGGATTGGGTGGTGACGGCGGGGCGCAGCGGCAAGCGCGCCGATTTCAGCGGTCGCGACCTGATGGGCCTGGACATGCGCGGTCGCAATGTGACCGCGGCAAAGCTGCCTTATGCGCTGGCCCGCCGCTCGCAATGGACCAATGCCTGCATGGTGATGGCCGATCTGGAATGCACCGACATGCGCGACACCCAGATGGGCAATGCCGACCTGCGCGGCGCCAATCTGGAACGCGCCCATCTGGGCGGGGCGTTCTTGCAGGGGGCCAACCTGACGCCGCTAGTCAGCGCCGACATGCCCGACCGCCGCTGGCCCACCCGCCTATCCGGCGCACGCTTTCAAGGCGCCGACCTGCGCAATGCCGACCTGCGCGGGGCCGTGGCGCGGGGAACCGACTTCTCGGGCGCTGACCTGCGCGGGGCCAAGCTGGACGGGGCCGACCTGGAAGGGGCGACCTTCGCCCAGGCGCGGCATGATTAAGGGGGGCCCATCAACCCGCCCTCTGTAGAAGAGCAGGGTGACAGGCCCCTTCTTAACGCTCAGTCACCGGCCCATTGCGTCGGGTCGGTCGGATTGACCAACGGCACCCACCACAAGGCGACCGATGGCGGGGCGAACGAGGAATTGAACGTCACATTGTACGACCACCCCTTCGGTACCGGCAGGACGGCGCTGTTGCACCCCAGCCAGGTATCGGCACCGGGATAGAAATTGACCGATGTTGCCGCCATGGCGGCATCCGGACCCAGCGCTGTGCCCGTTGGCCCCATCTCGATCGTGCCAAATCCGATGGTCTGGTCGCAGCCCCGTCCATCCATCAGGAAGACCAGGAACCCGTCGGTCGGCACGTTGGACACTGTCAGGGGCAGAGTGCCGGGCTGTGGCGGGCCATAGGCCAGCGCCTGCTGTGCAGGCTGGAAGCACAAGGCGCCGGACAAGGGCGTCCACTGCGCCGCATAGGTGACGTCGCCAAAGGTGGTGTCACAGGTCAGCGTGTAGGTTTCACCATTACAGATGGGCACCAGCACGCTTTCCTGCGGATAATGCACATCATCGCCGGGATAATAATGGATGGAGGCCGCCCCCCGGAGCAGACCATCGACCGTGACGGTGGCAGAACCACGGGCACCGCTACCGCCACGGATCAGTGACACCAGCAGCAGACCATCGCTGGCCGCTGCCAGGGTCAATGGCTCAGTCGTGGTGACAGACAGGCTGCTGGACGCCCCCAGAACCGATGCCTTGCCATCGGCCCGGCCCAGGGCGAAGCTTTGGAACACGGATAGCGGGGGCGCGCCAAAGGTCGTGGTCTGCGCCAACTCCGCGCGCAGTCCCTGCTGCACCGGCAGCGCCAGGCTGGCCATCCAGGCATAGCGCTGGTCCTGTCCGTAGAGATGACCGGAGGCATAGGCGCAGGGCACCGCCACAGCATCCGCCGGGCCAACCGAGCCGGTGGTGTAGCCGCGCGAGCCATCCACC
>CALRNG020000425.1:0-3906 GCA_943369495.1 Rhizobium sp. Q54 | reverse complement strand
GATGCCGGATAAAGGGAGGTTGTCATATGTGTTGGAGCCGACATGCCGGATTCGCGGCCCTGCTGCTGACCACCCTGACCATTGGCATCTCCCAGGCTCAGGATAAGCCCACCCTGCCGCCGCCGACCGATCGCAGTCCGCGCGCGGCGGTCACCCTGGCCGATTATCGCTATGATGATCTGATGTGGGAAAATGACAAGACGGCGCACCGTATTTATGGCCATGCGCTGGAGGCGGCGGAACCGCCATCGGGGTCGGGTATAGACAGCTGGGGCAAGAAAGTGGTCTGGCCCTATATGGACCGACAGCTGCGCACCCGCGACTATCACAATGACCTGGGCGAGGGCATGGATTTCTACAGCGTCGGGCAGGGGCGCGGGGCCGGCGGTCTTGGCATCTGGCATGACAATAAGCTGTGGACGTCGCGCAATTACCGCGCGCATCGCGTCCTGAAAAACGGGCCCGATGTGGCGGTGTTTGAGGTGGATTACGCCCCCTGGCCCGTGGATGTGGACCGCAAGGTCTGGGAGACGCGGCGTTTCACCTTGGCCCTGGGCACGCATTTCACGCGCATGGTCTCCACCCTGTCCTCCGACCGGCAGGACCCGCTGATTGTGGGGATCGGCATTGGCAAGAAGGTCACCGGATCGGGCGGCGACCTGACGGTGGATAAGGCCACTGGCCTGATCTCCTGGTGGGGGCCGGACCATCCCAGCCATGGTCGCATGGCCGTGGCGCTCCGCGTCGATCCCGCGATGATCGTGGAAATGCGCCAGGACGCGGATAATCACCTGGTCCTGCTGCGCGTCATGCCCGGCCAGCCCTTCGTCTATTATTCCGGCTCTGCCTGGAGCAAGGGGCAGGGCGGTTTCACCGACCGTGCCGCCTGGGATCGCCATGTGGCGGCAGAGAAGGTGGATTTCACGGCTACCAGTCCGTAAGCAGCCTGCCATTACCATTATTTATATGACCAGCGGGTTCTGGCCGGTCCGGGCCGTCTGACCAAACCCATGCGTTGCCTATCGGTAACAGGTCACTGGTCATGCCAAAGTTGTCATACGAATTTGTTGACAGGCCCGGACACCGGTCGCATCATGCCCCCATCGGTTCCCCAGGACCGAGGTAAAGCAAGTGGGGGAAAAGGCCAGAAGGCCCCCTGGGGACCATCAGCAAAGAAAAGACGGCACCGCTTCACGCCGAAGCGGAACGGTGCCGCGCAACATGGGAGGGACAAGATCATGGCCAGTTGGGCTGTTCGGGGTGCATGCGCGTTGGCCGGTGGCGTTTCCGTCGCCGCCTTGATGCTGTCACCCGCCTTGGCGCAGAATAGCGCCAACAACACCGCCGCAGAGCCGGCAGTGCTGGAAGAGATCATCGTCACCGGCCTTCGCGCCTCCCTGGAACAGGCCGCCGATATCAAGCGTGACGCGCCGCAGGTGATGGACGTGATTACCGCCAGTGACGTGGGCAAGCTGCCTGACGTCAATGTCGCCGAGGCGCTGCAGCGTGTGACGGGTGTGCAGATCACCCGCGTCTTCGGCGAAGGCCAGTCGGTCTCCGTGCGCGGGTTGCAGCAGGTACGGGTGGAGGTGGATGGCCGCACGCTTCTGGGCTGGTCCGCGCGCCTGTCCCCGCCCGAAAATGATCAGCTGGGCCGTTCGTCGGGCCTGGACGCGGTACCGTCGAGCCTGTTCGGCAAGCTCGCCGTTTATAAATCCCCCCTGGCCGCGCAGGCGGAAGGTGGTCTGGGCGGCACCGTCAACCTGACGACGCCCAAGCCCTTGAGCTTCAAGAAGCCCACCTTCTCCTTCCAGGCCCAGGGCGTCTATTCCCAGGTCACGGACAAGGTGGAGCCGGCCTTCACCGGCTTTGGCACCACCAAATTCGCCGATGGCCGCATCGGTGTGATGCTGGCGGGCGAGTATCAAAAGCGCACATCGACCACCCAGGCGTTTGAGCGCAACAATTTCCTGAACCGCACCTATACGGGCACCGGTGCCGGCGTCAACCAGACGCCCGTGTTGATGCAGTATGAGAATTTCGTGGTCGACCGGTCGCGCACCGGCCTGAATGGCGCCATCCAGTTTGAGGCGACGCCCGAACTGACCATCACCGCCGACATGCTTTATTCAAAGCTGGTGACGGGCCGGCATCAGGATTTCTTCAGCTTCCGTCTGCCCACCGCCAACAATCCCGTCACCAACCGCGTGACGGAGAACAACATGGTGGTGGCCGGCACCGCCAATGGCACCGTCACCACGGCGGGCCAGATCCGCAACGAACCCACGGAAAGCTTCCTCTACGGCCTGAACAGCAAATATGAGGATGATGGCCTGACGGTGGAGGCCGATGGCTATTACAGCAAGGGCACCATTGATCAGACCATCCAGATCATCACCTTGCAGGCCACCGCCGCTGTTCCCGGCAGCTTTGATTTCCGCGATGTGACCGTCCCGTCCCTGGCGCTGGGCGGCACCTTCAACCCCACCAATTACGCCTCCTACAACCCCGCCACCAATGGCGTGCGGTCGAACCGGCTGCTGGGTGTGCTGGATGAATGGACGGGCAAGCTGGATGTCAGCTACGAGACGGAGGGCGGCATCACCATCTCCGGCGGTGCCCGTTACACCGATCTGAGTGCCCGCTCCAACGCCTATCGCAGCCAGGTGACGCCGACCCGCACGGAGCTGGAGCCGTATCTGAAGCTGATCGACGCCAAGAATTTCCTGCCCGACATTCCGGGCAATTTCCCGCGCAGCTTCCTGTCGACGGCCCCCACCTTCGACTATGTCTTCACCCGCGCGCAGGCCGCACAGCCCAATCCCAACAGCAGCGACCGTTCCACCCTGCTGCCCAACAATCAGCGTGACTATACGCTCAGCGAGAAGACGCTGGCCGGTTACCTGATGGTGGCGGGAGAGGGGGAGATCGGGGAGATCCCGTTCCGGGCCAATGCCGGCGTGCGTGTGGCGCGCACCCGCCTGGCGGCGGATACGTTCCTCAATATCGGCACCACCAGCACGCTGGTCACCGATAAGAATGAGTATACGAATATCCTGCCCTCGGCGAATATCGCCTTCAACGTCACCGACGATTTCCTGGTCCGCCTGGGCGCGTCACAGACGATGCAGCGTGCCTCCATCGCCGATCTGGCACCGTCCACCTTCTTCAACGCCACCAACCTGTCGGTCACGGGCGGCAATGCCGATCTGAAGCCGCCCGTCTCCACCCAGGGCGATATCAGCTTTGAATATTACCATGGCAAAACCTCGCTGATCTCGGGCGCCCTCTTCTACAAGGATGTCGATGATTTCATCGCCAGCTTTGTGACGACAGGCACCGACACCAACCTGGACCCGCAGGGCCGCGAGCTGACCTTCTCCCGACCTGAAAATCTGGCCAGCGCCAAGATCAAGGGGTTTGAGATCGGCATTCAGCAGTTCATGGATTTCCTGCCGGAACCGTTCGATGGGCTGGGCGTCATCGCCAACTATACCTATTCCGACAGCGAGGATAATGCCGGCTTCCCGCTCGTGGCGGTGTCGAAGAACAGCTACAACCTGATCGGCCTGTATGAGAAGGGGCCGTTCTCAGCCCGTGTCGCCTATAATTACCGGGACGAGGCGGTGTTCGAATTCTCCGAAGGACGGCCCAGCTTCATCGGCGCCCGCTCGCAGCTGGACGCCCAGATCGGGTATGACATCACCGAAGAGGTTTCGGTGTCGCTCAATGCCCAGAACCTGTTGCCCAAGAAGTCGGCCACGTCGGAATACAGCAATTTCGATGAAACCGCTCTGAACAGCTACGCCATCTCCGAACGCCGCTTCTCGGCTGGTGTGCGGGCGAAGTTCTGAAGTCGGAGAACGCCGTAGGTCAGGTCGAGGGCGAAGCCCGAGCCCTGACAGG
>CALRNG020000424.1:0-3915 GCA_943369495.1 Rhizobium sp. Q54 | reverse complement strand
TATTTTCATTCAGTTCTGCTTTCTTCTATAGCTTGTAAGCTATCTGAAGAATCAACGGGATGGTTTGACGGGGATAGGGCGACTATTTACTATGAAGCGGTCAATTCGGAGAAGAGATCCCCTGATTTCATAGGGAAGATGGGTAAGTTTCTATCTGATGCGTCTAAACCTCTCACTAAGATTGACTGGAATTCTGCGTTTCCGCACCTTACCAAGGTTACTCGAGATGAATTGGAGGCGGCAATTGATAGAGTCTTAGGAAAGAAGGGGTTCCACATATTTATTGATGACACTGATCAAGTTTCAAATCCCGAAAAGCCGGGGCATCTCAATAGAATTTGGGCGCTCTTGCTCGCCGTTCGTCGACTGTCATCCAATGTCGCTGACGTGAAAGCAGTGATAAGTATGAGATCAGAAGTCTGGAAAAGACTGCAGATTGATCCAGTCGGTCAGAGGGATCAGATAGATCATTTCCGGAATTTATGTGTAAATATGAGCGCCAGTAGGGTTCATGTGACGAATATTATTGAGCGTAGATTGGCCATGGCGGCATCCGCTCTGGGCAAACCTGGTCACCTTTATGACGTGTTTTTTGAGGGACAAGATGCTCGCCCTCCTTTTGGTGAAGATCGTCGATCTTGGAAAGATTTGATTGTGGTGCGTTCTCGTGAGAGGCCCCGTGATGCTATTCAATTAGTAAACTCTCTTGCTGCAAGAGCAATTTCTAGCGGAAAGTCTCTCATTGACGAGTCTATATTTCAAAGTGTGATGCCGGAACATTCTGATAGCATTTCAAAGTTATTTGCTCAAGAGGTTGCGCTAGAGTGCCCTGAGGCAATCGATGTTTTGCGTTCATTTGCTGGAGTGAATTATGAAGCCGGTTCATTTACTTTCACGGCAGAGCAAGCAAGGGAGCATTTCAAGAAAGTTGTTTTTGGAAGATTCGGTGTGACGCTTTATGGTGTAGTGCTAAGCAGGGAAAGTGATAGCAGTGTTTTTGATATCTGGAGATTTTTATATACAAGTGGTGTGCTGAATGCACGAGCATCTGATGTTAACGCGAAAGATGGGTATAGGCATTTGGATCCAGCAAAAGACTCTATGCTTGTGAGTAGGCCTAGGTGGAATGATATGCAAAGTGTTCTTTGGGAAATAAACACTGTATATAGAGATTTCTTGATCAGTGTAGAAAAAGAAAACGAAACGAAGAGAGGAATAGCTCACAAGCAGTTAAGGGGTGTAAAGAGACCAAGGAGGTAGGGATGCAGTAAACATTATTACACCCCTCACCCCGACCGCAGATACTTCACCGCCGCATCCCGCTCAAACAGGTAGAGCAGCGTCCGCAGCGCCTTGCCCCGTTCCGTCTCCAGCTCCGGGTCGCGGGTGATGATCAGTTTGGCATCATCCCGCGCGACGGCCAGCAGCTCGCCATGCACCGCGATATCGGCCAGACGGAATTCGGGGATGCCCGACTGTTTGGTGCCCAGCATTTCGCCGGCCCCGCGCAGTTCCAGGTCCTTCTCCGCGATGATGAAGCCGTCTTCGGTGTCTTTCATCACCTGCAACCGCTGTCGCGCCACCTCGCCCAAGGGCTGGTAATAGAGCAGCAGACAGGTGCTGGCCCCCGTGCCGCGCCCCACACGGCCGCGCAGCTGATGCAGTTGGGCCAGGCCGAAACGTTCGGCATGTTCGATGACCATGATCGTGGCCTCGGGCACGTTCACCCCGACCTCGATCACCGTGGTGGCGACCAGCACGTCCAGGCGGCCTTCGGCGAAATCGGCCATGACCTTGTCCTTGTCCGGCCCCTTCATCTTGCCATGGATCAGGCCCACGCGGTCGCCCAGCCGTTCGACCAGGGTGGCGTGGCGGTGGGTGGCGGCGGCCAGATCGACCTGTTCGCTTTCCTCCACCAAGGGGCAGACCCAATAGATGCGCTGGCCCGACGCGATGGCGCGGTGCAGGCCGCCCGCCACCTCCTCCAACCGGTCGGCATGCATGACGACCGTTTTCACCGGTTGCCGACCCGGTGGCTTTTCGTCCAGGCGGGATACGTCCATGTCGCCATAGACGGTCAGGGTCAGGGTGCGGGGGATGGGGGTGGCGGTCATGACCAGCGTGTCGACCCCGCGCCCCTTGGCCGCCAGTTGCAGGCGCTGATGCACGCCGAACTTATGCTGTTCATCGATCACGGCGATGGCCAGATCGGCGAACATCACCTCTTCCTGGAACAGGGCGTGGGTCCCGACCAAAATGTCGATCTCTCCCGCCACCAGCCGTTCCAGCAAGGCGGCCCGCGCCTTGCCCTTGTCCCGCCCCGTCAGGACGGCCATGCGCACGCCCGCCGCTGCACAGAGCGGGGCCAGGGTTTCGGCATGTTGACGCGCCAGGATTTCGGTGGGGGCCATCAAGGCGGCCTGCGCGCCGGTTTCGACGGCGTTCAGCATGCACATCAGGGCCACGATGGTCTTGCCGCTGCCCACATCGCCCTGCAACAGGCGCAGCATGCGCGATGGGTCCGCCATGTCGGCGTAAATTTCCGCGAGCGAGCGTTCCTGTGCGCCCGTCAGGCGATAGGGCAGGGCGGCCGCAACGGCGGCGCGCATCCGTCCATCACCCGCCGTCACCCGGCCCGACAATTTGCGCTGCTGTGCCCGGACCAGGACCAGGGCCAGCTGATTGGCCAGCAGTTCGTCAAAGGCCAGACGCTGCCGCACGGGACCCAGCGGGTTGATATCCGCCTCATCCACCGGATGGTGCAGGCGGGTCAAGGCGCTGTGCCAATCCGGCCAGTCCCGCGCCCGCAGCCAGGCGGCATCCTGCCATTCCGGCAGTTCCGGTGCGCGGGTCAAGGCTGCCTGGATGGCGGTGCGCAGCGGCTTGGGGTTCAACCCGCCTGTCAGGGGATAGGTTGGCTCCGTCGCCGAGGGCGGCGCCCCCTCATCGGCGGGGGCGGCATGGTCGGGATGGGCGATCTGTAGATGGTTATTGTAGTATTCCGCCTTGCCGGAGACGGTGATTTTGGTCCCGACGGGCAGCTTCTTCTCCAGCCAGTCACCCTTGATATGGAAATAGACCAGATCCATCGACCCCGTATGGTCGGTACAGCGGATGCGGTAGGGGCGGCTGGCGGTCAGCGACGGCATATGCGTATCGACCCTGACGGTCAGCACCACATGCCGGCCGTCCGGCGCCTCGGCAATGCTGGGCACCTGGATACGGTCCACCACGCCCACAGGCTTGTGCCACAGCAGGTCCACGACATGCGGGCCGGCCAGCTTTTCCGCCAGCTTGCCAAGGCGCGGGCCCAGGCCGGGCAGGCTGGTCACGGGCGCGAACAGGGGAAACAGGATGGCAGGGCGCAAGGGCTTGACCCTATCTGACACGAACGGGGCAGGGGACGGCTGACAGCCGGTTCACCACGTTCTATATCAAAGCCCAGCTTCAAACCGGAACCAAGATGATGATCGATCTTCCCGACGCCGACCTGTCCCCCCGCCGCAAGCGCCTGATCTTCCGCAGCGACCATCGCGGGACGAAGGAAATGGACCTGCTGCTGGGCAGCTTCGCGCGCAAACATATCGCGACGATGGACGAAGCCCTGGTCGACCGGTTCGAGGTGCTGTTGGAACTGTCGGACCCCGATCTCTATAACTGGATCACGGGCCAGGAGCCCACCCCGCCCGAATGGGATGACGCGCTGATGGACATGCTGAAGGCGCATCGGTATCGGTGAGGGGATTTTCGTCCCCCTTTTGTTCCCATTGCCTGCGTTCCCTGCTATACAGGCGGCCCCCGCGCCGACAGCCGCAAAGCCACGCGTCATGACCATGATCCCCACGCCCGATATCGCGCTCAACCTGGGCCATCCGCGCCGCCTGCTGCTGTCCGGCGCGCCGGACGGGCAGGATG
>CALRNG020000423.1:0-3943 GCA_943369495.1 Rhizobium sp. Q54 | reverse complement strand
GCGCGCCGAAGCGGGCATTCTGGATGTCCAGCGGCTCAATCCCACTCATCCCCAGGCTGGCCAGCTTCTCCTGCACCACATTCTCGCGCCCGATCAGCACCGGATGCCCGAACCCGCCGGAGCGATAGGCGATGGCGGCGCGGATGGACCGCTCCTCCTCGCCCTCGGCAAACACCACGCGGCGCGGGCTGCTGCGCAGCTTGTCGGCGATCAGCTGCAGACTGTCCGCCGTGGGGTCCAGGCGCAGGCGCAGGGAACGGCGATATTCGTCCATATCGACAATGGGCTTGCGCGCCACGCCCGTATCCATGGCGGCCTGGGCCACGGCGGCGGGGATGGTGGAGATCAGGCGCGGGTCGAACGGCACCGGAATGATATATTCCGGACCATAGCGCAGGCGGCGACCGGAATAGGCGGCGTCCACCTCGTCCGGCACATCCTCGCGCGCCAGGGCCGCCAGGGCACGGGCGGCGGCGATCTTCATCTGGTCATTGATGGTGCTGGCCCGCACGTCCAGGGCACCACGGAAGATGTAGGGGAAGCCCAGGACATTATTGACCTGGTTGGGATAATCTGACCGGCCCGTGGCCACGATGGCATCGTCGCGCACTTGGCGCACCTCTTCCGGGGTGATCTCCGGATCGGGGTTGGCCAGCGCGAAGATGATCGGGTTCTTCGCCATGGATTTCACCATGGCGGGCGTCATCGCGCCCTTGGCCGACAGGCCCACGAACACGTCCGACCCGGCCACCGCATCGGCCAGCGACCGGGCATCGGTCACCACGGCATGGGCCGATTTCCATTGGTTCATACCTTCGGCCCGGCCCTTCCAGACCACGCCCTTGGTATCGCACAGCGTGATGTTCCCGTGCGGGATGCCCATGGATTTGAACAGCTCGGCACAGGCAATGGCCGCCGCACCGGCGCCATTGATGACCAGCCTGGTCTCCTTGATGTCGCGGCCGGTCATTTCCAGGGCATTGAACAGGCCGGCGGCGGCGATGATGGCCGTGCCATGCTGATCATCATGGAAAACGGGAATGTCCATCAGTTCGCGCAGGCGCTGTTCGATGATGAAACAGTCCGGGGCCTTGATGTCTTCCAGATTGATGCCGCCGAAGCTGGGACCCAGATAGCGGACGGAATTGATGAATTCCTCCACATCGCGGGTATCGACCTCCAGATCGATACCATCGACATCGGCAAAGCGCTTGAACAGGACGGCCTTGCCCTCCATCACGGGCTTTGACGCCAGGGCACCCAGATCGCCCAGGCCCAACACGGCGGTGCCGTTGGAGATGACGGCCACGATATTGCCCTTGGCTGTGTAATCATAGGCCGTGGACGGGTCGGCATGGATGCGCAGGCAGGGAGCCGCCACCCCCGGCGAATAGGCCAGCGACAGGTCGCGCTGTGTCGCCATCGGCTTGGTAGGGGTGATTTCCAACTTACCGGGGCGGCCGCTGCTATGCAGCAGAAGGGCCTCTTCATCGGTAATGCGCTTGTCGATACCGGCCATTTTCCCAACATTCCTCTTTTATGTTCCGCCCGACGTCCCCGCCGGTACGGATTGGTATGTTGGTATGCATCGTAACGACCGAATGCTACCGTTGCCAGACCCATGACATTGCGAAAATGACGCAACAGCCGTCGGCGCGGCCTATGACTTGCCCGAGGGTGAGGTGGATGCGATAGTGGTGGCCATGGAACAGGCCGGTTCGATCTTTGATGATGTGGACGAGGTGCGTAAGGCCCGCGCCATCACCGAAGCGCGCGCCGACGTGGCCGCCGGTCGGGTCGTGCCGCATGACGTTGTGGCGCCCTGGCTGCTGAAACTGGCCGAAGCCCTGGAAAGGGGCGAGCTTTTACCGCCCGCGCCCCGCGCTGAAGTACTCCGATGACACTGGTCACCGCAACCGAAATAGCCATTGCAGAAGCACGCGCCGATGTCGCTGCCGGTCGGGTTGTACCGCACGCGGTGGTGGCGCGATGGCTGGAGCGCCTTGCAAAAGGGGAGCGGCCACCACCCCCGTACTCCCATACTTTGACGGATCGGGGATAGCACACGCAATAGTGCCCCCCCTCAAACCACGATATTCAGCACCGTCCCCCGCACGCCCGTGGCCAGCGGCTGATTCACGCCCAGCGGCTGCACGGTCAGGCCGGCCTTGGTGGCCTCCTCCTGCGCCCGTTCGATGGGCGATTGGTTGCCCTTGGCGGGGTCCAGGCCGCGTTTGGCCAGCGCGACGTCGGCGCAGCTTTCGCAGCGATATCCGTTGACCATTTCCATGGGCACAGCCTGCCACGGATCGGCGCATTTGTCTTGATCGCCCCCTCGCCCGATCACCCCACATGCTCTATCTTCGCCTCCGACGCCCGGCAAACGGGCGCGGACGACAAAGCGGACCATACAAGGGAAAACAACATGGCAGTTTCGGACGCTGGGGCGAAATCGGGCGGTGGCATCCTGGGGGCGATTGAGCGGGTGGGGAACCGGTTGCCGGATCCGGCCACCCTGTTCCTGATCGCCATCATCATTCTGGTGGCTCTCTCCGCCATCCTGTCGAGTATGGGCGTGTCGGCGGTGCATCCAGGCACCGGTAAGGAACTGGCGGCCACCAATCTTCTGTCGGCAGAAAATATCCGCCGATTCCTGACCGACCTGCCCACCATCTTCGCCAGCTTCCCGCCGCTGGCCGTGGTGCTGCTTTGCGTGATGGGCGTCGGGGTGGCCGAAAAGACCGGGCTGATCGGCGTCTCGCTGGGCGCGCTGGTGCGCGCCGTGCCGAAAAGCATGCTGACCCTGATCGTGGTTTTTGCCGGTGTACAGTCCAGCATGGCCACCGATGCCGGCTATGTCGTGCTGATCCCGCTGGCCGGCATGCTGTTCCACAGCTCTGGCCGCCACCCCATCGCGGGCATTGCGGCGGCCTTTGCCGGGGTGTCGGGGGGCTTTTCCTCCAACCTGCTGGTCACCTCGCTGGACCCACTGCTGGGCGGAATCAGCACGGCGTCCGCCCGGCTGGTTGATCCGAACTATGAAGTGCTGGCCACCGCCAACTGGTACCTGATGGCGGCCTTCGTGCCCCTGTTCACCATCATCGGCACCATCGTCACCGAACGGTTGATCGAACCGCGGCTGCAACGCACCGCCCCGGTCGCCGCCGGCCTGACCATCAATGTCGACCAGAGCAGCGCTGAACAGCAGGCGAGTGAGCGGCGCGGCCTGCGCTATGCTGGCCTCGCCATCCTGGCCATCACCGCCCTGTTTGGCGCGGCGGCTGTGCCGGAAGGGGCCATCCTGCGCGATGCCAATGGCACCGTTGAGCCGTTCCTGCGCGGCATTGTGGCGGTCCTGTTCATCAGCTTCCTGTTGATCGGCATCGCCTATGGCATCGGCGCCCGCATCATCCGCTCCGACCGCGATGTCGTGAAGATGATGAGCCAGTCCATGTCCGACATGGGCGGCTATATCGTGCTGGCCTTCTGCTGCGCGGTGTTCATTGCCCTGTTCGGCTGGTCCAACCTGGGCGGCATCCTGGCCGTGAACGGGGCGGCTTTCCTGAAGGATGCCGGCTTCACGGGCCTGCCGCTGATGCTGGCCATCATCCTGGTATCGGCCCTGATCAACATTCTGGTGGGCAGCGCATCGGCCAAATGGGCCATCCTGGGTCCTGTGATGGTGCCGATGCTGATGCTGCTGGGCATCACGCCGGAGGCGACGCAGGCAGCATATCGTGTGGGTGACAGCTTCACCAACCCGATCACGCCGCTGCTGCCCTATTTCCCGCTGATCCTGATCATGTGTCAGCGCTATGTGCCCAGCTTCGGCATCGGCTCGCTGCTGGCCACCATGCTGCCGCTGGCACTGTGGATGGGCTTCGGTGCGGTCTTGCTGTTCTCCGGCTGGTATATGCTGGAACTGCCGCTGGGTCCGGGGGCT
>CALRNG020000422.1:0-3950 GCA_943369495.1 Rhizobium sp. Q54 | reverse complement strand
ATGACCCCGTGGCCGGACTGGACCTGATCTCCGGCTTCGCGCCGGCGCCGGTGGTGGTGATCACCGGCCATGCCGACCATGCGCTGGCCCTGAAGGCGGTGGAACGTGGTGCCTGGGATTTTCTGGGCAAGCCGCTGGACCCCGATCTGCTGCGTGTCGTGGTCAGCCGGGGGCTGGAGCGCGGGAGGTTGGCGGCAGAACTGCGTCGGCTGCGAGCCGTGGCGGGGGCGACCGATGATCTGGGCATCGTCGGGACCAGTCCCGCCCTGGCCCGCCTGCGCGATCTTGTCCGCCGCATCGCGCCAACCCAGCTTCCCGTCCTGGTGCTGGGTCCCAGCGGCACGGGCAAGGAACTGGTGGCCCGCGCCCTGCACGATGGCGGTGCCCGGCGCGACCAGCCCTTCATCACCGTTCATTGCGGCGCCATTCCCGCCGAATTGCTGGAAAGCGAACTGTTCGGCCATCTGAAGGGCAGCTTCACCGGCGCCCATGCCGACCGGCCGGGTCTGGTGGAAACCGCCCATCGCGGGACCCTGTTCCTGGATGAGGTGGGGGAGATGCCGGCGCCCATGCAGGTGAAGTTGCTGCGTTTCCTGCAAGAAGGCACCTATCAGCCCGTGGGTGGGCGGGAGCCGCGCAGGGCCGATGTCCGTATCGTCGCCGCCACCCATCGCGACCTGGAGGCGATGGTAAGCGACGGCACTTTCCGCGAGGACCTGTATTACCGGCTGAAGGGGATGGTGCTGCGCACCCCGCCTTTGTCGGAAAGGCCGGAGGATGTGCCGGTCCTGGCCACCCTCTTCCTGCGTCGGGCATCGGGTGGGGGTGCTGGTTTCACTCAAGATGCGCTGGACTGGCTGGGGAACCGTGACTGGCGCGGCAATGTGCGCGAGTTGCGGGCGCTGGTGGAATGCGCCGCCGCCCTGGCGGGGCCGGGGCAGGGCGGTGAGCAGTTGCTTGACGCGACTGATCTGGCCTTCGCGGCGGGCGGGGAGATGCCGGTGCCGGCCATCGACGCCACCGTGACCGGCCGCCGCACGCTGGAGCAGGAGGTGGCGGCGCTGGAACGGCGGCTGATCACACAGGCGCTGGAGGAGGTCGGGCATAACCACACCCATGCGGCCAGGCTTCTGGGCCTGTCCCGCGTGGGCCTATTGAAAAAGATGGACAGGATGGGCCTGCGGTGAGCGACGCGAACCACGACACCCCCGACTCCGCCATTCTGGAGCGGTTGCTGCGCGGGCCGACCTGCCTGTTCGACGGGGTGTGCAACCTGTGCAACGGCTCGGTGCGCTTCATCCTGGCGACGGAGGCTGACCACGACATCCTGTTCACGGCGATACAGTCGCCGCTGGGCAGGGCCGTGCTGGCAGCCATTGGCATGCCACATCTGACCAACAGCTTCGTCTATATTGATGATGGTATGGTTTCCCTGCGGTCGGTCGCAGCGTTTCGTCTGGCCCGACGGTTACGGGCGCCCTGGTCGTGGGTGCGGCTGTTCGGGTTGCTGCCGACAAGACTGACCGATTGGCTCTATGATCGGCTTGCTGACAATCGATACCGCCTGTTCGGCAAGCGTGACCTGTGCTTGGTGCCATTGCCCGGCCAGTCGCGGCGTTTTCTCAGTTGAGATTGGGGGCGACCCGATCTTCCTTTCCTGACCTTCAAAGGGTTAGGGAACCATTTGCCAGCACCCCCAGCCATAGATGAAGTGCGATGCGGGGCGTTGGCGGATTGCTGCTGACGCCGGTTGCGGCTTTGGGCTATGTCGTGAGGCGGGCAGGGGCCGGGTGCCCCTCCACCCTTCCGGTTGTGTCATGCATGTTGGGGACCTGATGATCACGGGTGAGATCAAACGCCAGATTGACGATATCTGGAATGACTTCTGGACGGGCGGCGTGTCCAACCCGCTGGCCGTGATGGAGCAGATCACCTACCTGCTGTTCATCCGCCGCCTGGATGAGATGCATACGCTGGAGGAAATGAAGGCCAGCACGCTGAAACGCGCCATGGACCGGCGCATCTTCCCCGACGGCGTGGATGAAGGCGGCACACCCTATGAGCAGTTGCGCTGGTCGCGGTTCACATCGCTGGAACCGCGCGCCATGTTCGATCTGATCGACCGGCATGTCTTCCCCTTTTTGCGCACCCTGGGCGGCGACGCCTCCAGCTTTGCCACCCATATGAAGGATGCGCGCCTGGGCATCCCCACCCCGGCCCTGCTGGCCAAGGTGGTGGAAAAGCTGGACCGGGTGCCGATGGAGGACCGGGACACCAAGGGCGATGTTTACGAGTATATGCTGGGCAAGATCGCCAGCGCGGGACAGAATGGCCAGTTTCGCACCCCCCGGCACATCATCGCCACCATGGTGGAACTGATGGCGCCCACGCCCGATGATATGATCTGTGATCCGGCATCGGGGACGGCGGGGTTCCTGGTACAGGCGGGCGAATATCTGCGGCGCGAGCATAAGGCGCTGTTCCATGATGCCGCCCGGCGCCAGCATTTCCACAGCCGCGCCTTCAACGGCTTTGATTTTGATCCCACCATGCTGCGCATCGCGTCGATGAACATGGTGCTGCATGGGGTGGAGGGGGCGAACATCGCCTATCGCGACAGCCTGGCCGAAGAACATGGGGAGGATGCGGGCGCCTATTCCCTGATCCTGGCCAACCCGCCCTTTGCCGGGTCGCTGGATTATGAAGCCTGCGCCAAGGATTTGCAGCGAATCGTCAAGACCAAGAAGACGGAGCTGCTGTTCATCGCCCTGTTCTTGCGCCTGTTGCGCATCGGGGGCCGCGCGGCGGTGATTGTGCCAGACGGGGTGCTGTTCGGCTCCTCCAAGGCGCACAAGGATATCCGCCGCATGCTGGTGGAGGATCACAAGCTGGATGCGGTGATCAAGCTGCCATCGGGCGTGTTCCGCCCCTATGCCGGGGTGTCCACCGCCATCCTGTGTTTCACCCGCACCGACAGCGGCGGCACCGATCAGGTCTGGTTCTATGATCTGCAGGCTGACGGCTACAGCCTGGATGACAAGCGCAATCCCCTGGTGGCGGAGGATAAACAGGGCCCGGTGCCCGACCGCACCCTGACGGCAGACGAGTTTGAAAAGAACAACCTGCCCGATCTGGTCACCCGCTGGCAGGACCGCAACGGCGACGAACGAAAGCGCCCGCGCACGGCGCAAAGTTTCTGCGTGCCCAAGGCGGATATCGCGGCCGCCGGCTATGACCTGTCCTTGAACCGCTACAAGGAAGTGACCCACGCGGCGGTGGACCATGCCCGCCCGGCGGACATCCTGGCGGACTTGAAGCGGATTGAGACGGACATCGCCGAGGGCATGCGGCGGTTGGAGGAGATGCTGGGATGAGTGGGTTAGAATGCGCCGACCGGCATCAGCTTTCCCGGACAGTGGTTCAGCTTTCTGAAGTTGCTGATATTCAGCTCGGGAAAATGCTTGATGCAAAGCGGACGGACGGGAAGCTCCTCCCCTATATTCGCAACCCGAACGTTCGTTGGTTCGATCTCGATCTGACCGACTTAAAAGTGATGCCCTTTAAAGAGCACGAGATTGACAAATTTCGTATCCAAGATGGCGATATATTGATATGCGAGGGTGGAGAAGCTGGGAGAGCGGCAATATGGAACGGCGGTGATACAGAAATAAAATATCAGAAAGCGATTCATCGTGTGCGAGCACGCCCCTCTCTGTCAAATCGCTACTTCTTGCATAAATTTTATTATGATTACCATACTGGCGCTCTTGAAGACTACTATACTGGCGCCACAATCAAACATCTGACCGCACAAGATTTAGCGCGGTATCGTTTTCTTCTTCCCCCCCTGGAAGAACAACGGCGGATCGCAGCCATCCTCGACCAAGCCGACACCATCCGCCGCCAGCGCCGCGCGGCGCTGGAACGGTTGGATGTGCTGCCTCAGGCTT
>CALRNG020000421.1:0-3957 GCA_943369495.1 Rhizobium sp. Q54 | reverse complement strand
CCGCGCTGGCTGCCGCCCATCTGGCTGACCATCACCGCCACGGGGCAGGTGGCGGCAACCTATCTGTGGGTGGAGGCCGGGGTGGGCGCCATGGCCGTGGCGGCCGGCATGGTGGCCGCCTTCCTGCTGCTGCCGGTGGCGGCACCGGTGCTGCGCGGATGGTCACGCCCGCTTCTGCCGGCGGCCATTGCAGCGGAACCGGTCAGGGATGCTGTGCCGCTGCCGGTGCTGCGGCTGATGGCCGACACTCTGAACAATCGCCTCAACACCATGATCCTGGAACTCGACGCGCTGACCACGGGGCCGATTTCACCGGCCCAGGCCATTCAGCTGCGCCTGCTGCGCAACGAAGTGATAGGCATGCAGACGCTGATCCGGCAGCGGCTGGGTGGGGGACCTGCCTGGGATACCGGCCGGGATGAGCCGACGCCGGTGGCACCCGTGATGCCGGCCCCGCCCCCCGCGCAGCCGCGCGTTGGCGGAACGGCGAATGGCCTGTCCGCGTTGGTCGTGGATGACGATCCTGTCGGTCGCACCCTGACAAGACTGCTGCTGGAGCAGGCTGGCTACGTCGTGGAAGACACTGACGATGCCAAAATGGCACTGGAAATGGCGCTGATGGAGGGGCCGGATGTGGCGCTGATCGCGGCCCGCATCGGCCGGCATAGCGGCCTGGCCCTGGCCTGGTGCATCAACCGGGGCGGCGGGCCGCCGGTCGTGCTGCTACAAGGTCGCGCCGATCGGGTCACCGACCGGCAGCAGCGGCGCAGCGGCGTGGCCGTGACACTCGCCAAGCCTGTGACATCTGACGGTCTGACCGCCGCTTTGGCCCCCCTGTTTTCCGGGCGCCGGTCGGTCTTGCCCGCCCCTGCTATCCTTCCTGCCAGCCCATCCGCACCACCGCCGCCGGAAACGGAACCCGTCCTGGACGTGCGGGTTCTGGAGGAGCATCTGTCGATCCTGGGGGCGGCGCGCGTTGTCCAGATCATGGATAGTTTCAGCCGCAATGCGCCAGACACCCTGGCCGCCGTGTCTGACGCCATGGAGCGCGGGGACGTTGCCGGTGTGGGCAAGGCCGCGCACAAGCTGGCGTCGGGCGCCCTGACCGTGGGATTGACGGTGCTGAGCCGCTTGGCCAAACAGGCCGACAGCGCGGCCAAGCGGGGGGATGCGGAAATGGCGCTGCAGGCGGCGCGACAGTTCCATGCCGCCTTCGCCGCCGGGCAAGCAGCGCTGGCCGGATACCGGCGCGACCGGTTGACACCCGTGGCATGAAAGATTGACCGTCGGTCAATCTTTCCCGCTCCTCAATCGCCGGCGGGCGCATCCGCGCCCTTGGCTACGCGCCACGTGGCGCGCGGCGGCGGTCGCCGCCGTACCGACGGTCAATAAGCTTGACCGTCGGTACTACAACTGGTCCGTGATTTCCGCAGCCAGGCGGTAACCCAGGCCCTTTTCGGTAATGATCACGTCCAGAGAGCCGCTATCCTGCATCTTGCGGCGCAGGCGGCTGACCAGGACATCGATGGTGCGATCATTGGGGTTGCGGTCGGTACCGCTGACGGCATCGATCAGCTGATCACGCGTCACGACGCGCCCACCGGAGCGGACGAGCAGGCCCAGCAGCTCGAACTCTCCGCGCGTCACGCGGATTTCCACCCCCGCCGGATCGACCAGCCGACGGCGGGCCAGATCCATGGTCCAGCCCGCGAAATAGCGCACCGTGCCTTCGGCCTTGTGCATCTTGGTCGGATGGGTCCGGCGCAGCAGATTGCGGGCGCGGGCCAGCAATTCGCGCGGGTTGGGCGGCTTGGTGACATAATCGTCGCCACCCGTCTCCAGCCCGAAGACCCGGTCGCCATCATTGGCGCGCTGAGTGACGATGATGATCCCGACATTGGAAATTTCGCGGATGGACCGGGCCAGGCTGAACCCGTCCTCGTCCGGCAGCTCGATATCCAGCAGGACAAGGTCTGGCGGCTGACGCAGCATCACTTCGCGCGTCTGCTTGCCATTCTCCGCTTCGGCCACCAGGAAACCGGCCTCGTGGAAATAACCGGCCAGCAGGGCGCGCGTCGCAGGCTCATCCTCGACAATCAGAACCAGCGGGGCGTCGGCGATCTCGGACATCCGGAACGGAACTCCATCCAGCGGGTGCGGGATGCCGGGGCGGAAACGGCGCCCGGCGCGAAACGTTCCTTCGGCTATAGCCCTTTTTCGCAGAAAAATGAAGCCGTTGGGCGATGATCCCCCGCATGGGAGACCACCGCCCAACGGCGCGGTACGCAGATTGCCGTCTTTAGGTTGTATTTTATTTAAGGCAGGAAACAGCTTGATTGTTTCTGCCGTCGGGTCAGGGTGCGGGGCTTGCCCCCTGGCCCGACCCCGTTATGCCCCCAGTTCCAGGAGCGAAGCATTGCCGCCAAACGCCGTCGTGTTGACGGTCAGCGTCTTTTCCGTGACGAAACGATGCAGGTAATGCGGGCCACCTGCCTTCGGTCCCGTCCCCGACAGGCCCTGGCCGCCAAACGGCTGTACACCGACCACCGCACCCACCATGTTGCGGTTGATATAGGTGTTGCCCACCGGCAGCGTCTTGAACAGGGTCTGGGCGCGGCCTTCCAGGCGGCTATGCACGCCAAAGGTCAGGCCGTAACCGGTAGCCGCGATCTCTGCCGCCACCTTGTCCAGGTCCGCTGCCTTGAAGCGCACCATATGCAGGATGGGGCCGAACACCTCGCGCTTCAGACGCGACAGGCTGTCGATCTCATAAAGGCGCGGGCCGAAGAAGGTGCCATTCTGTACCGCATCCGGCACGGTCACGGCCTTGATCAGGCGGGCCTCACCATCCATACGGCTGGCATGGGCAATCAGGAT
Organism: Rhizobium sp. Q54; assembly: GCA_943369495.1. GTDB lineage: Bacteria > Pseudomonadota > Alphaproteobacteria > Azospirillales > Azospirillaceae > Niveispirillum. The sequence continues at coordinate 1,080 of CALRNG020000421.1, read as the reverse complement.
ATCGCGGGCATCATTATCGATGACGGGACCGACATCGGTGGCCACATCAATGGGGTCGCCCAGACGGATCAGGTCCATGGCCCCGGCCAGCATGTCGGCCAGCTTGTCGGCGATCTCTTCCTGGGCAAACAGGACGCGCATGGCCGAACAACGCTGGCCCGCCGACTGGAAGGCTGAGGTCACGCAGTCATCCACCACCTGCTCCAGCAGAGCCGTGCTGTCCACGATCATGCAGTTCTGGCCACCCGTCTCCGCGATCAGGGGCACGATGGCGCCGTCACGGTTGGCCAGGCTGCGGTTGATCAGGCGGGCGGTTTCGGTGGAGCCGGTGAAGCAGACACCGGCGATGCGCGCATCGGCGACCAGGGCGGCACCGACCGTCGCGCCATCACCCGGCAGCAGATGCAGGACGTCGCCCGGCACACCGGCCCTGTGCAGCATGCGCACGGCCTCCGCCGCGATCAGCGGGGTCTGTTCGGCGGGCTTGGCGATGACGGCATTGCCCGTCACCAATGCTGCCACCACCTGACCCACGAAAATGGCCAGCGGGAAGTTCCACGGGCTGATGCAGGCGAAGGTGCCGCGCCCGGTCAGGTGCAACTCGTTGCGCTCCCCCGTCGGGCCGGGCAGCAGCACCGGCTTTAGCCCGGTGCGCGCTTGGGCGGCGTAATAGCGGCAGAAATCCACGGCCTCCCGCACCTCGGCAATGGCGTCGGGCAGGGTCTTGCCCGCTTCACGCACCAGAAGGGCCATCAGGGCCGGCGTGTCGGCCTCCATCAGGTCGGCGGCGCGGTCCAGGCAGGCGGCGCGGTGATCGGCCCCTTCACGGTCCCAGGTCTTCTGGGCGGCGACCGACAGGGACAGCGCGCGGTCGACAGCTTGCCTGTCGGCCAGAACCACTGTGCCGACGGTGCGCGCCCGGTTGGCCGGGTCGGTCACGGGCAGGGCCGGGCCATCAAGCTGCACGCCGCCCACGATGGGGCCAGCGGTCCAGGTCCGGGCCAGGGCTGCCTGCATCTGTTCGGTCAGTGCGGCCACCTTTTCCGGGGCCGTCAGGTCGAAGCCCTTGGAATTGGGACG
>CALRNG020000420.1:0-3980 GCA_943369495.1 Rhizobium sp. Q54 | reverse complement strand
TGCGCAGGGCGCGTTCATGGAACAGCTCACCATCGGCGGTCAGGCTCAACCGCCGTGTCGTCCGCAGCAACAGGCTGGTACCCAGATGCGCTTCCAGATTCTGGATGATGGTGGTGACCGAGGCGCGCGGCAGGCCCAGCTTTTCCGCCGCCCGCGCAAAGCCGTTCAGTTCCACCACCTGCACGAAAACCTGCATGGCCTGCAGCTTGTCCATGGTCCCCACCGCGTGGATATGATCACCCGCGCTGTCATGAAACGGGGAAACCGACCCCCGCTATGCCGCCCGTCACACCAGACGTGGCGCAAAGGCCCCGGCGGCAAACCCATCCACCCAGGCCTCGCACATGGCGATACCCTGTTCGGCGCTGAAATCCGCCGGGTTCAGACACCAGTTCAGCCACAGCCCATCCATCAGTGCATTCAGGGCCGTCGCCGCCGCACGGATATCCAGGGGTGGCAGCCCCTTTTCCGCCGCCAGCGCCGCCAGATGCCGTTCCAGCACGTGGCGGTACTGGCCATAGGTACGCTGCTGCACCGCGCGCATATCATCGGAATGGCGCACCAGGCTCCAGAACACCACCCACACGCCCAGCAGGCCGGGGTCCAACACGCCGGGGCCGAAGCTTTCGCGGATGAACCGGGACAGGCTGTCGCGCGGACCCGTGCCCGCATCGGACGCTTCCAGCAGGCTGGCCGCGATGCCGCCCGACAGGGTTTCATAGGCGTGGCTGATCAGTTGATCGATGCTGGGATAATAATGATTGATCAGGCCGATGGAGACGCCGGCCGCCGCCGCGATTTTGCGCACCGACACGCCGGCATGGCCGTTTTCCGCCAGACAGCGCAGGGTCGCCTGCACCAGATGTTCACGGCGCAGTTCCGGCTGGATGCGGGAGTAAGTCCGTTTCGCGGTCGCCATATCCGGGCTCCACCTTAATCTTCCCGGCGGCCCGTTTATCATGCAGGCGGCGGCCTGTCGTGGGGAAACGGGCATTGACGCTTGGTTCCGCATATTATACGACTGTTCAATAAGCCTGGAGCGGAGGCCGCCATGCCCGACAATGCCGCGACCGTGAACGAGGATGATTTCAGCCTTCCCGGCTGGATTTACCGCGACCCGGATTTCCTGGCGGCGGAGCAGGAGGCATTGTTCCGCGATGCGTGGCAGATCGTCTGCCATCTGAACGACATCCCCAATGAGGGGGATTATCATAGCCTGAACCATCTGGGCGAAAGCATCATCGTGCTGCGCGGGTCCGATGGTCAGGTCAGGGCCTTCCATAACCTCTGCCGGCACCGCGCGGCCCGGCTGCTGGATGATGACAGCGGCAATTGCGGGCGGCGCATCATCTGCCCCTATCATGCCTGGACCTATGATTGTTCGGGTCGCCTGACGGGTGTGCCGCACCGGCGCGAATTTCCGGATTTCGATCTGGCCGATTATCCGCTGCTGTCCGTGGAGCATGAGATCTACCACGGCTTCATCTTCATCCGGCTGGTGGATCGCGGCGGCCCCTCGGTCGCGACCATGATGGCACCGTATGAGCAGGAGATTGCGGCCTATCGCATGGCGGAAATGGTGCCGATGGGCCGCGTCACCACCCGCACCCGCGCCGTGAACTGGAAGAATGTCGGCGATAATTATTCTGACAGCCTGCATATCAATATCGCCCATCCGGGCCTGACCAGGCTGTTCGGCCATGGCTATGGGCTGGAAGCGTCGGAATGGGTGGATAAGATGTGGGGTCGGTTGATCGACCCGCCATCGAAAAACCGGTCGGAACGGTTCTATCAGACCTACCTGCCCCCGGTTCCCCACCTGCCGGCGGAGCGGCAAAGGCTGTGGACCTATTTCAAGCTGTGGCCCAATCAGGCGTTCGACATCTATCCCGATCAGATTGATTTCATGCAATGGTTGCCCACCTCCCCCACCACCTGCATGATCCGCGAAATCGCCTATGTCCATCCCGATGCGCGGCGGGAGATGAAGGCGGTCCGCTATGCCAACTGGCGCATCAACCGGCAGGTCAGTCTGGAAGACAAGGACCTGATTGAACGGGTGCAGCAGGGCATGGGCAGCAGCGCCTATACCACCGGTCCGCTGGGCCTGAACGAGGTGAGTTTGCGCAGCTTCGCCCGCCGCATCCGCGCCCTGATCCCGGAAAGCCGCCTGCCCCAGGCCCCGCCGCCCGGATGGGCCGGGCGTCCCCGCTGATGATTTGATCCTTATTCGGAGAACCGGTTTCATGCGTGACGTGGTGATCATCGGCGGTGGCCATAATGGTCTGGTCTGCGCCACATACCTGGCCAAGGCCGGCCTGTCGGTCACCGTGCTGGAGGGCCGTCCCGTCGTGGGCGGGGCCGCCGTGACGGAGGAATTCCATCCAGGCTTCCGCAATTCGGTGGCGGCCTACACCGTCTCGCTCCTGAACCCCAAGGTCATTCATGACATGGATCTGCATGCCCATGGGCTGCGGGTCGTGGAACGGGAAGTGTCGAACTTCCTGCCCTTTGATGATGGTACGCATCTGATGACGGGCGGCGACGGCCTGACCCGGCGGCAGGTCGCCAAATTCTCCGCCCGCGATGCCGAACGGCTGGATGATTATGATCGGGTGACGGGCGCCATTGCCGATGTGCTGCGCGATCTGGTGCTGCAGACCCCGCCAAATCTGGTGCAGGGCGGGCTGTTCGCGGCCATCCCGGAACTGTTGAAGATGGCGAAGCTCGGCGGGCGGCTGAACAAGCTGGACATCGACCTGCAGCGCGAGTTGCTGGACCTGTTCTCCATGTCCGCCGGCCATTATCTGGATCGCTGGTTCGAAAGCCTGCCCGTCAAGGCCGTGTTCGGCTTTGACAGTATCGTCGGTAACTATGCCAGCCCCTATACGCCGGGATCGGCCTATGTGCTGCTGCACCATGTGTTCGGGGAAGTGAATGGCAAGAAAGGCGCCTGGGGCCACGCCATTGGTGGCATGGGCGCCATCACCCAGGCCATGGCGAAGGCCGCCCGCGCGGCAGGCGTCGACATCCGCACCGATGCGCGGGTGACGGAGGTGATTGTCGAGAAAGGCCGCGCCGTCGGCGCCGTGACGGCATCGGGCGAGGCGGTGCGCGGCCGGCTTGTGGTTTCCAACCTCAATCCAAGGCTGCTGTTTGGCAAGCTGGTGGCCGCCAATGAACAGCCGGTGGAGTTCAACCGCCGTATAAACAACTGGCGCTGCGGCTCCGGCACGTTCCGCATGAATGTGGCCTTGTCAGAGTTGCCTGATTTCACCAGCCTGCCAGGCAAGGAGCGCGCGCCGCACCATACGGCGGGTATCATCATCGCGCCGGGCCTGGACTATATGGACCGCGCCTTCATGGATGCACGGCGCGACGGCTGGTCGAAGAACCCGATCGTCGAGGTCCTGATCCCCTCCACCCTGGATGACAGTCTGGCGCCCGAGGGGCAGCATGTGGCCAGCCTGTTCTGTCAGCATGTGGCCCCGGAACTGCCCGACGGCAAATCCTGGGATGATCACCGGGAAGAGGTCGCGGATCTGATGATCGACACGGTCACCCGCTATGCCCCCAATTTCAAGGCATCGGTCATCGGGCGGCAGATCAACAGCCCGCTGGACCTGGAACGGACCTTCGGGCTGGTCGGTGGCGACATTTTCCATGGCGCGCTGGATTTGAACCAGATTTTCTCCGCCCGCCCCATGCTGGGCCATGCCGATTACCGCACGCCTATCAAGGGCCTGTACCAGTGCGGGTCCGGCACGCATCCCGGTGGCGGCGTCACGGGTGCACCCGGCCATAATGCGGCACGCGAGATTATTGCCGACATCCACGCCAAGCGGGTGCCGTAACGCGGAATTCAGGGTAGGCTTTTTAAACGCGCCCGCACCGGGCCGATGACGGGAGGTTGGGCATGCGACAGGCGGGCCGTAGCAGGAACCTTCCGGCGGGGCGGGCACCATGAGGACGCGGGGGCA
>CALRNG020000419.1:0-3988 GCA_943369495.1 Rhizobium sp. Q54 | reverse complement strand
CGCCTGCCCACCCTGGAGGAGATCAACCAGGCGGCCCCCGACACGCCAGTCTTCATCCTGCATCTCTATGACCGCGCCCTGTTGAACCGGGCGGCGCTGCGTGCCGTTGGCTATACGCGTGACACGCCCAACCCGCCGGGTGGGGAGATCCAGCGTGACCAGAATGGGGAGCCGACGGGCCTGCTGCTGGCCAAGCCCAACGCCACCATCCTGTACGCGACCCTGGCCAAGGGGCCGAAGCTGCCGCCGGAATATCAGCTGAACTCTACCCGGCATTTTATGCGCGAGATGAACCGGCTGGGCGTGACCGGGGTCATCGATGCCGGCGGGGGTTTTCAGAATTATCCCGATGATTACGCCATCATCGAGAAGCTGCACGCCGATGGCGAGCTGACCTTGCGCATCTCCTACAACCTGTTCACACAAAAACCAAAGCAGGAGCTGGCGGATTTTTCCGGCTGGGCCAAACAGGTGACGCCGGGGCAGGGGGACGATACGTACCGCCATAATGGTGCGGGCGAGATGCTGGTCTATTCCGCCGCCGATTTTGAGGATTTCCGGGTGGAGCGGCCAGAGATGCCGCCCAACATGGAAACAGACCTGGAGCCGGTGGTCCGCCTGCTGGTGGAGAACCGCTGGCCCTGGCGTCTGCACGCCACCTATAACGAAACCATCACCCGCGCCCTGGATGTGTTCGAGAAGGTGAACCGGGATGTGCCCTTTGACGGGCTGCACTGGTTCTTCGACCATGCCGAAACCATCGACCAGCGCAATATCGACCGTATCGCGGCGCTCGGCGGCGGTATCGCGGTTCAGCACCGCATGGCCTATCAGGGCGACTATTTCGTCGAACGCTATGGCGCCAAGGCAGCCGAGGCCACACCACCCATCGCGAAGATGATGGCGGCGGGCATTCCGGTCGGGGCTGGCACCGATGCCACGCGGGTCGCCAGCTATAACCCCTGGGTGTCGCTGTCCTGGCTGGTGACGGGCCGGACAGTGGGTGGCACCAGCCTGTATCCGCCCGCCAACCGGCTGGACCGGGAGACGGCGCTGCGCCTGTGGACGGAGGCCAATACCTGGTTCTCCAACGAACAGGGCAAGAAGGGGCAGATCAAGGCGGGGCAACTGGCCGACCTGATCCTCCTGTCGGATGATTATTTCAGCGTGGCGGAAAGCGACATCCCGCACATTACCTCCGTCCTGACCCTCTTGGGCGGCAAGGTGGTGCATGGCGCGGGCGATTACCGCGACCTGGCGCCCGATCTGCCTAAGCCCATGCCCGATTGGTCGCCCGTGCGCACCTTTGGCGGCTATTGGCAGCCGGCGCGGGACAAGGATGGCAAACTCTTGAAGATGGCGTCGCTCTGCGGTTGCGCCGCCTCCTGCGCGGTGCATGGCCATGACCATGCCGCCGCCTATGCCAGCCCGGCCCCAACAGCGGACGAGGCCGGGTTCTGGGGGGCGTTTGGCTGTGGCTGCTGGGCGGTGTGAGATGCCCAACACCCCCGCTCCCATCGCCGCCCTGCTGGAAAGCCCCGTCCTGAACCTGGGCGGACGTCTCCTGCTGACCCTGCCTTTCTGGAGCAGCGGCATTGCCAAACTGCTGGACATTGATGGTGCCTTGGCGGAGGCGGCGCATTTCGGGCTGGAACCTGTCTGGGTGATGGTCATCGCCACGCTGATCGTGCAGCTGGGCGGATCAGCGGCACTGATCGCGGGGCAGTTTGCCTGGGTGGGGGCAGGGGCGTTGGGAGTGTTTACGGTGCTGGCTACCCTGATCGCGCATCCATTCTGGACCGTGGCCGACCCGGTGGCGCGCTTTCATGAGCGCAATATTTTTCTGGAACATGGCGGGCTGGTCGGCGGGTTGATCCTGGCCGCCATCCTGGCCCACCGCAAAGGCCGGTATTGATGGCAGCGCCCGACAGCCTAACGCAAAGCCCCCTGCGCCTGCCTCTGTTCCGGGCCCTGTGGATTGCCACCATCGTGTCCAATGTCGGCACCTGGATGCATGATGCCGGGGCCGGCTGGCTGATGACCAGCCTGTCGGAGGCGCCGATCATGGTGGCCCTGGTCCAGGCGGCTACCACCCTGCCCATGTTCCTGTTCGCCCTGCCGGGCGGGGCGCTGGCCGATATTGTCGACCGGCGGCGGCTGTTGATCCTGGCCCAGTTTTGGGCCTTGATCTGTGCCGGGCTGCTGGCCTTTGCCACCGTTCAGGGGCTGACGGGGCCTTATCTGCTGCTGGGCCTGACCTTTGCCCTGTCCACCGGGGCGGCGCTGTCGGCCCCGGCCTTTCAGGCCATCGTGCCGGAACTGGTGCCCAAGGCGTCGCTGCCGGCGGCCATTTCGCTGAACAGCCTGGGCATCAATATCTCCCGCGCCATCGGCCCGGCGCTCGGTGGCTTTATCATCGCGGCGGCGGGGCCTGCGGCGGTCTTCGCCTTGAACGCCCTGTCGGTGCTGGGCGTGTGGATCGTGCTGCTGGCCTGGAAGCGAGAGGCGAAGCATACCACCCTGCCGGCGGAGCATTTTACGGGCGCGTTGCGGGCCGGTGCCCGCTATGTTCGCCATTCCCCGGCCCTGCGTACCGTCCTGATCCGGTCGGCCGGCTTCTTCCTGTTTGCAAGCGCGCTCTGGGCCTTTGTGCCGATCATCGCGCGACGTGAGCTGGGCCTAGGGGCCGCCGAATATGGCGCATTGCTGGGCAGCATGGGGGTGGGGGCCATCGGCGGGGCCGTGCTGCTGCCCCAGGCGCGCAAGGTTCTGTCGGCCAATGGCTTGACCGTGGCCGCCACCCTGCTGTTCGCCGGGGTCAGCGCGGCGCTGGCCTTTGCCCACAGTTTCGTGCAGGCGGCGGCCTGCATGGCGCTGGCCGGCATGGCCTGGATCACCATGCTGTCAGGTTTCAACGTGGCGGCCCAGATGGCGGCGCCCAGCTGGGTCAAGGCCCGCGCCCTGGCCATCAACCTTCTGGTCTTCCAGGGATCGATGGCGGCGGGCAGTGCGGGTTGGGGCTGGGCGGCAGGGCATCTGGGCATTCCCCACACCCTGCTGATCGCGGCGTCGGGCATGGTGCTGGCCCTGGGGCTGGCCTGGCGCTGGCAAATCAAGGGCGACATGGCGGGCAACATCGCGCCGTCATCGCATTGGCCATCGCCCATCGTGGCGGTGGACAGCCCCACCGACCGAGGTCCGGTGATGATCACGGTCGAGTACCTGATCGACCCCGCCCGCAAGGTGGAGTTCGCCCGGGCCATGCGCACCCTGCACCGCATCCGCCACCGCGACGGGGCCATCAGCTGGGCTCTCTATGAGGATGCCGCCCAGCCGGGGCGCATGGTCGAAAGCTTCATCCTGGAAAGCTGGCTGGAGCATCTGCGCCAGCATGAACGTGTCACCCATGCCGACCGGGAAGATCAGGACGCCGTACGCCGTTTCCATATCGGGGACGACCCGCCCCTTGTCCGGCATCTCATCGCGCCCTGACATTTGCCGCTTTCAAGGCCTGGGGGCAGGGGCCAGCGACAGCAGCCGGACGGGGTGGATGTCGTAGAGATTATCCTGCCAGCCGCGCACGGAGGGGGCGACCATGTGCGCTGAACTGCCCTGGGTCACGGGGATGAAGCGGCGGCTTTCCAGGATGTCGCGTTCGGCCGCGCGCAATTGGGCCTGCTGCCCGTCCGCGTCGGTCGCGGTCAGGGTGAAGGAGGGCGGCAGGAAAGGGGACAGCATCTGCGCCGGGGAGTAACCGATCCAGGTGTTGAACAGGAAGCCGGAAAAATCCCGCTGCGCCAGCCGGGCGCTGACCATGCGGGATTCGATGCCGACCAGATCGGTTTCCACGCCCAGGGTCTGTTTCCATTGGGCCGCGATGGCCACCATCCGTTGCCGCAGCGCCTCTGTTCCCGCAAAGACGATCTCCACCCGTGGCGGCGGCCGGTCGGGGCCGAAGCCGGCCCGCGCCAGGCCGGCGCGGGCGGCG